>NZ_JBEPKY010000013.1:0-211827 GCF_040544975.1 Pseudacidovorax sp. 1753
GCGGGCCTGTCCTTCGGCAGGCCCGCAGCCCGTCCGCCCTGCGCTCCTCGGCACCCCACAGGCGCGCCGCCACGCCCTCACCGGCACCAGGGCCTGCGTTGCGGTTGATCGGCTGGCATCACGTCCTGCGCCCCTCACCGCTCACCGCTTACTGCTCACTGCTCACTGCTCACTGCTCACTGCTTATCTTGCCGCCCTGGCCGGACTCCGTCCCCCGCTGGGGAAGGCAGGGATGGGGGCCGGTGCGCCACCGTGGTTGATTTCCGCGCAACTCCGGCCTCTTGGATGCCCAACGCCCGCCTCCACGCGCCGGCGCCGGGCCCAGGGCGCGAGGGCGATTTCGGGGTCGGCGAGGAGCGCAGGATGGACGGGCTGCAGGCCTGCCGAAGGACAGGCCTGCTTCGTGAACTGACTCGCGGCAGTTGTTTGAGCGCAGCGCGAAGCGCGTAGCGAGTTCTGCCGCGGCCCGTTCGTCCGAGCACCGCAGCGGAGTCGGCCCACAGGGCCGACCGACCCCGTATGAGCCCGCGCGCCCTGGGCCCGGCGCCGGCGCGCGCCCCGACGGGCAATGCGCCTCAGTGTCCCGAAAGCGCGACCACCCCAGGACCCAGGTACACAGGCACCGAAGCCCAGGAACCCAGACGCCCGAACGCCTCAGCCCGCCACCATCACGATCATCGACCGCGCCGTCACCGTATACGTCTGCCCTGCCTCGAACGCGGCCCCGACCTGGTCCACGGGCGCCTGCGCATCGACGTCATGCGCCGTGTCGATGGCCAGCGTCCACTGCGTGCCTTCGCCATGTTCGGGCAGCTTGAAGTCCAGCGCATCTTCCCAGGCGTTGAAGACCAGCAGCACACTGCGGTCCAGGCTGCGGCGCGCGATGGCGGTGGCGCGGGCGTGGCCTTCCAGCAGCATGCCGAAGCAGCGTGTGCGCGAATCGTCCCAGTGGCTGGAGTCCATCTCGGAGCCGTCGCACGACAGCCAGGTCACGTCCTTGACCTGCAGCTCCTCGTCGAAGGCACCGGTCAGGAAGCGGTTGCGCCGCAGCACCGGCAGCGTCTGGCGCAGGTGCGTGAGCCGCTTGAAGAAGGCGATCAGCGAGCGGCCCCGGTCGTCGATGCCCTCCCAGTCGAACCAGGAGATTTCGTTGTCCTGGCAGTAGGCGTTGTTGTTGCCCTGCTGCGTGCGGCCGAACTCGTCGCCGGCCAGCACCATCGGCGTGCCCTGCGACAGCAGCAGCGTGGCCAGCATGTTGCGCTGCTGCCGGGCCCGAAGCGTCAGCACGGCCTCGTCGTCGGTGGGGCCCTCGGCACCGCAGTTCCAGCTGCGGTTGTCCGAATGGCCGTCGCGGTTGCCCTCGCCGTTGGCGTCGTTGTGCTTGTCGTTGTAGCTGACCAGGTCGGCCAGCGTGAAGCCGTCGTGCGCCGTCAGGAAGTTGACGCTCGCCCACGGCCGGCGCCCACGCCGGTTGAAGCGGTCGGCGCTGGCCGTAATGCAGCCGGCCAGGTCGGCCACCATGCCCTCGTCGCCCTTCCAGAAGGCACGCACCGTATCGCGGAAGCGGTCGTTCCACTCGGCCCAGCCCGGCGGGAAGCCACCCACCTGGTAGCCGCCCGGACCGCAGTCCCAGGGCTCGGCGATCAGCTTCACGCTGCTGAGCACCGGGTCCTGCCGGCAACTGTCGAGAAAGCCATGGCCCTCGTCGAAGCCGTAGGGCTCGCGCGCCAGGATCGTCGCCAGGTCGAAGCGGAAGCCGTCGACATGCATCTCCGTCACCCAGTAGCGCAGGCTGTCCGTCACCATCTGCAGCACGCGCGGATGGCTCAGGTTGAGCGTGTTGCCAGTGCCGGTGTCGTTGATGTAGTAGCGAGCGCCCGGGCCACCGTCGCCACCCGGCATCAGGCGGTAGTAGCTGGCGTTGTCGATGCCCTTGAAGCTCAGCGTCGGGCCCAGCTCGTTGCCCTCGGGCGTGTGGTTGTAGACCACGTCCATGATCACTTCCAGGCCCTGGCCGTGCAGCAGGTCGACCATGCCCTTGAACTCGTCGATGGAGGGCTCGCTCAGGTAGCGCGGCTCCAGCGCGAAGAAGCCGATGGTGTCGTAGCCCCAGTAGTTGCGCAGGTCCTTCTCTTCCAGAAAGGACTGGGTGATGAAGCGCTGCACCGGCAGCAGCTCCACGCTGGTCACGCCCAGCTCGCGCATGTGGCGCATCACCTCGTCGTTGGCCAGGCCGGCGAAGGTGCCGCGCAGGTGCTCCGGCACCGCGGGGTGGCGCATGGTGTGGCCGCGCACATGGGTCTCGTAGACGATGGTGCGCTCCCATGGCACGCGCGGCGCACGCGGCTGCTTCCATTCGAAGCGCGAATCCACCACCACGCACTTGGGCACGAAGGGCGCGCTGTCGCGCTCGTCGAAGCTCAGGTCGCCGTCCTCGTGGCCCACGGTGTAGCCGAAGATCTCGGGCGCCCACTTGAGCTCGCCCATGTGCGCCTTGGCATAGGGGTCGAGCAGCAGCTTGTTGGGGTTGAAGCGGTGCCCGTTCTCGGGCTCGTAGGGGCCGTGCACGCGCAGGCCGTAGCGGGCGCCGGGCAGCAGGCCGGGCACGAAGCCATGCCAGACTTCGTCGGTGTATTCGGGGAGGGTGACGCGGCCGGTCTCGTTCTGGCCGGCCTCGTCGTAGATGCAGACCTCCACGCGCGTGGCGTGGGCGGAAAAGACAGCGAAGTTGACGCCGTCGCCGGTGAACGTGGCGCCCAGGGGATGTGGCAGGCCTTCCCGGACTTCGAGAGACATGGTGGGGGCTCCTTCAAGCATGCGACATGGCCCGAGCGTTGTGCCCCCACAGGGGAGGACTGGCGACCGCCAGCCGGTGCGCTTCGAGGCGAGGCCGTCAGCCTAGCTGCGGTGCAGCATGTCGCCTGTAGGACGCCACAGGCAGCCCCGGCCGGCACAATGGCTGCTGCCGCTCCGCCGACGGGGCGGGTTCAGGAACCCTCCGATGCCGCCGCCCTCCACGCCGCCTGTCCTGCCCATCGAAGCCGCCGCCAGCGTGCTGCTGCTGCGTGATGGGCCGGGCGGGTTGGAAGTGTTCATGGTGCGGCGGCACGACCGCTCCTCGGTGCTCGGCGGCGCCTGGGTGTTTCCGGGCGGCAAGGTCGACCTGGCCGATGCCCATCCCGAGGTCGCCCCCGACGCCGACCCGCAGGCCCTGCCCTTCCGCCTGGCCGAGCCGGAACTGCCTGCCTCGGTCGCGCTGGCGCTGCACATGGCGGCCCTGCGCGAGGTGTTCGAGGAATGCGGCGTGCTCTTCGCGCATGGCGCCAGCGGCGCCACGCCGGCGGCCTGGGTGGCGCGGGTGCATGCGCTGTGCGACGACGGCCTGCGGCTGGACGCCGCGATGGCCGAGGCCGGCCTGCAGCCGCAGCTCTTGTCGCTGCATCCCTTCTCGCGCTGGATCACGCCGGAGCGCTCGGTGTCCTTCCAGGGCCGGCGCTTCGACACCCGCTTCTTCATCGCCGCGCTGCCGCTGGGCCAGATCGCCGAGCACGACGACCACGAGGCCGTCGCCAGCGCCTGGCTGTCGCCGCGCGAGGCCCTGCAGCAGTACTGGGACGGCCGCATGGCGCTGGCGCCGCCGCAGATCATGAGTCTGGTGCACCTGGCGCATGCGAGTGCTCAGGGCGACCTGGCGTACCTCATGGAAGCCACCCGCGAGCGCGGCCCCTACTGCGTGCGGCCGCATGTGATGGACATGCCCGGCGGCGGGAAGGCCATGGCCTATCCCGGGGACCCGGCGCACGACGTGCCCGAGCGCGCCATGCCCGGGCCGCTGCGGCTGTTCGTCAAGGGGCCGGGGCGCTTCGAGCCTGAGGGCGGCATCGACGGCTTCTGGGCCTGAGAGCCTGAGCAGCACGCCCCGACGCCGCGATGGCGGCTCGGCATCCGGCTCTCCGGGTGCCCCGAAATGCGACAAGGCCCGCGCCTCCGATGAAGGAGCCGCGGGCCTTGTCATGCGTGGGCTTCGATGCGCCAGCCTGTGCCGGCCGGCGCCGTCCCCGCGCGATCAGAAGGGGATGTCGTCGTCCATGTCGTCGAAGCCCGTGGGCGCGCGCGAGGGCGCGGGCGCCGGGGCCGGACGCGGGGCGGGTGCGCGGGGTGCTGCGGCCGCGCGCGGGGCATAGCCGCCACCGCCGCCACCCCCATTGCCGCCGCCGTAGCCACCACCACCGCCGCCGCCACCACCGCCCATGCCGTACTCGTCGTCGCCACCGCCGCCGCCACCGGGGCCGCCACCGGGGCCGCCCATGCCCTGGCGGCTGCCCAGCATCTGCATCTGGTCGACGCGGATGTCGGTGGCGTACTTCTCGACGCCGTCCTTGTCGGTGTACTTGCGGGTGCGGATGGCACCTTCGACGTAGATCTGCGAGCCCTTGCGCAGGTACTGCGCGGCGATCTCGGCCAGGCGGCCGTTGAACACCAGGCGGTGCCACTCGGTGGCTTCGCGCATCTCGCCGGACTGCTTGTCCTTCCAGCGGTCGGTGGTGGCCAGCGTCACGTTGCAGACCTGGTCGCCACTGGGGAAGGTGCGGGTTTCGGGATCGCGGCCGAGGTTGCCGACGAGGATGACTTTGTTGACGCTTGCCATGGTGTGTTCGCTGCCCCTGATGAGTGGAAAAAGAGGAAGGTTGCGGAAAAAAACGAGCCGGCCATTGTGCCCGATGTGCCTCGCCCGGACGCCGGCGCAGGCCCCGGCGGCCGTGAACTTCTGCGCTCAGGCGGCCGGCCGCGACCGAGCAGAGAGAATGGGCCGCTCCATGAATGGCGAACCCGACTTCCTCCAGAACCTGCGCACCGAGTTCTCCAGCTTCCGCATGTGGTTCGACCGCGCCATCGTGCTGGGCTACGCGGTGCTGGCCGGCCTCTTCGTGGTGGGTTTCACGCTGGCGGCCGAATGGGCCTTCGGCCTGTTCGAGCGCCTCTACCACGCGCAGCCCTGGGCGGTGCTGATCTGGACGCCGCTGGCCACGGCCGGCATCGTGGCCGCCACCCGGCGCTGGTTCCCGTCGGCTTCTGGGTCGGGCATTCCGCAGGTCAAGGCCGCGCTCGACGACGAGCTGCCGCCGTCCGAGCGCAGCCGCTTCGTCTCGCTGCGGCTCACGCTGGGCAAGATCGTCCTGGGGACGGCCAGCTTTGCGGCCGGGCTGTCGGTGGGGCGAGAGGGGCCATCGGTGCAGGTGGCGGCCGGCGTCATGCAGCACGCACGGCGCTGGTTGTCGCCGCGCACCACCATCGACGCGCGGGCGCTGCTGGTGGCGGGCGGAGCGGCCGGCATCGCCGCGGCGTTCAATGCGCCACTGGCGGGCGTGGTCTTCGCCATCGAGGAACTGGCCGGCCGGCTGGAGGCGCGTGCGAGCGGCGTGGTGATCGCCGCCATCGTGCTGGCCGGCCTGGTGGCCGTGTCGGCCTTTGGCAACCTCAGCTACTTCGGCCGGATCCAGGTGCCGCGGCTGGGCTGGGACATCGCCGGTCCCGGGCTGGGCGTGGCCCTGGCCTGCGGCGTGGCGGGCGGCGTGTTCTCGCGGCTGATGATCGCCTCGCTCACCAATGCGCCGCAGCGCCTCACCCGGCTGCGCGCGCGGGCGCCGGTGCGTTTCGCGGCGTCTTGCGGTCTGCTGGTGGCGGCGATGGGCCTCGCCTCGGGCGGTGCCACCTTTGGCGCCGGCTCCGAGGCGGTCAAGCTGATGCTGGAAGGCCACGACCAGCTGACGCCGGTCTACACCCTGCTCAAGTTCATCGCCACCTGGATCACGGCCTGGAGCGGCGTGCCCGGCGGCATCTTCGCGCCCTCGCTGTCCATCGGCGCCGGCATCGGCGACGCGGTGGCCTCGGTCACGAGCCATGGCCTGGGGCCGGCCCTCATCGCCATGGGCATGGCCGGTTTCCTGGCCGCGGTGACGCAGGCGCCGCTGACGGCCTTCATCATCGTGATGGAGATGGTGGACGGCCACGCCATGGTGCTGAGCCTGATGGCCAGCGCCATGCTGGCCAGCCTGGTCTCGCGCATGATCAGCCGGCCGCTGTACGAGGCCCTGGCCGAGCACATGGTGGCGGCGGTGGTGCGACCCCAGCCGGTGCCGCCCCCGGTGGAGCCGGTCGCCACCGAGCCCCCAACCGAAGCCGACGCCGAGCCGCCGGCCGCTGGCGCCGCACCGGCGTCTGCGTCTGCGTCGGAGCCCACGCCGGAGCCCCCGCCGCCAGCCGGGCCGCAATCCGCGCCGGAGCGCTGACAACCCCGCGCGGTCTATCATGCCCGGTTGCCCTGCACGAACCGCCCGCCTGTGACCGCCCCCCACGACGACGCCTTCGACGACTCCGCCCCGGCCGCGGCCGACAGCGCCTACCTGGGCCGCCTGCTGGCCCAGCAGCGCATCAGCATCCGCGGTGCGCGCACCCACAACCTCAAGAACGTCGACCTCGATATCCCGCGCAACCAGCTGGTGGTGATCACCGGGCTGTCGGGCTCGGGCAAGTCCAGCCTGGCCTTCGACACGCTGTATGCCGAGGGCCAGCGCCGCTACGTCGAGAGCCTCTCGGCCTATGCCCGGCAGTTTTTGCAGCTGATGGACAAGCCCGACGTCGACCTGATCGAGGGCCTGTCGCCCGCCATCAGCATCGAGCAGAAGGCCACCAGCCACAACCCGCGCTCCACCGTGGGCACGGTGACGGAGATCCACGACTACCTGCGCCTCTTGTTCGCCCGCGCCGGCACGCCCTACTGCCCCGACCATCACCTGCCGCTGCAGGCGCAGACCGTGTCGCAGATGGTGGATGCGGTGCTGGCCATTCCTGACGAACCGCGATTGATGATCCTGGCGCCGGTCGCGCGCGAGAAGAAGGGCGAGTTCCTCGAACTCTTCGCCGAGATGCAGGCCCAGGGCTATGTGCGCTTCCGCGTCGATGGCCAGGTCTACGAATACAGCGAGCTGCCCGCCCTCAAGAAGACCGAGAAGCACGACATCGACGTGGTGATCGACCGCCTGCGCGCGCGGCCCGACATGCAGCAGCGCCTGGCCGAAAGCTTCGAGGCCGCGCTGCGCCTGGCCGAGGGCCGCGCCATCGCGCTCGAGCTGGGCGGCGAGGGCAAGGAAGAGAAGGAACACCTCTTCAACGCCAAGTTCGCCTGCCCGCTGTGCCACTACTCGATCACCGAGCTGGAGCCGCGCCTCTTCTCCTTCAACTCGCCGGTGGGCGCCTGCCCGAGCTGCGATGGCCTGGGCCACCGCGAGTTCTTCGATCCGGCGCGGGTGGTGGCCTTCCCGTCGCTGAGCCTGGCCAGCGGCGCCATCAAGGGCTGGGACCGCCGCAACGGCTACTACTTCAGCATGCTGGAGAGCGTGGCCAAGCACTACAAGTTCGACCTGGACACGGCCTTCGAGTCGCTGCCGGCCTCGGTCCAGCAGGTGCTGCTCCACGGCTCGGCCGGCGAGGAGATCAAGTTCAGCTACACCATGGAGTCGGGCAACTTCGCGGGCAAGAAGGTCACGAAGAAGCATCCCTTCGAGGGGATCATCCCGAACATGGCCCGGCGCTACCGCGAGACCGACTCGGCCATGGTGCGCGACGACCTGGCGCGCTTTCGCAGCCTGCAGCCCTGCCCCGACTGCGGCGGCTCGCGCCTGCGGGTGGAGGCGCGCAACGTCTTCCTGGTGGACCAGTCGGCCGAGCCGCCCACCGAGCGCTCCATTCATGCGCTGAGCCACCTCACGCTGCGCGACAGCCTCGCCTACTTCGAGCAGCTCAAACTGCAGGGCAGCAAGGCCGACATCGCCGACAAGGTGGTGCGCGAAATCGGCCTGCGGCTCAAGTTCCTCAACGACGTGGGCCTCAACTACCTGAGCCTGGACCGCAGCGCCGAGACGCTGTCGGGCGGCGAGGCCCAGCGCATCCGCCTGGCCAGCCAGATCGGCTCGGGCCTCACGGGCGTGATGTACGTGCTGGACGAGCCCAGCATCGGCCTGCACCAGCGCGACAACGACCGGCTGATCGGCACGCTGCAGCACCTGCGCGACATCGGCAACAGCGTGATCGTGGTCGAGCACGACGAGGACATGATCCGCGCCGCCGACCACGTGATCGACATGGGCCCCGGCGCCGGCATCCATGGCGGCGAGGTCATGGCCCAGGGCACGCACCTGCAGGTGGCGGACAACCCCCAGTCGCTCACCGGCCAGTACCTGAGCGGCACGCGTCGCATCGAGGTGCCGGCCCGCCGAACGCCGCGCCTGCCGGTGGTGGCCGCCGCGCCCACGCCGGCCGAGACGAAGAAGAAGCCCTCGCGCTTTCCGCTCAGTCCCGCCGCCGAGCGCCGTGCCGAGCGCGAAGCCCAGCACCTGCTCACGCAGGGCGCGTTGCAGGAGATCCGCGTGCTGGGCGCCACCGGCAACAGCCTCAAGACCGTGAGCGCCGCCTTCCCCGTGGGCCTGCTCACCTGCGTGACGGGCGTGTCGGGCTCGGGCAAGTCCACGCTGGTCAATGACACGCTCTATGCGGCCGTGGCGCGCACGCTGTACCGCTCGCACGACGAGCCGGCGCCGCACGAGGCCATCGAGGGCATCGAGTACTTCGACAAGGTCATCAACGTCGACCAGTCGCCCATCGGCCGCACGCCGCGCAGCAACCCGGCCACCTACACGGGCCTGTTCACGCCCATCCGCGAGCTGATGGCCGAGACCAACACCGCCAAGGAGCGCGGCTACGGCCCGGGGCGCTTCAGCTTCAACGTGGCGGGTGGCCGCTGCGAGGCCTGCCAGGGCGACGGCGTCGTGAAGGTGGAAATGCACTTCCTGCCCGACGTGTACGTGCCCTGCGAGGTCTGCCACGGCCAGCGCTACAACCGCGAGACGCTGGAGGTGCAGTACAAGGGCCGCAACATCGCGCAGATCCTCGAGATGACGGTGGAGGACGCGCACGCGTTCCTCCAGGCCGTGCCCACCATCGAGCGCAAGCTGCGCACGCTGCTGGACGTGGGCCTGAGCTACATCAAGCTGGGTCAGAGCGCGACCACGCTCTCGGGCGGCGAGGCCCAGCGCGTCAAGCTGGCGCTGGAGCTGTCCAAGCGCGACACCGGCCGCACGCTCTACATCCTGGACGAGCCCACCACCGGCCTGCACTTCGCCGACATCGAGCTGCTGCTGAAGGTGCTGCACCAGCTGCGCGACGCGGGCAACACCATCGTCGTCATCGAGCACAACCTCGACGTCATCAAGACCGCCGACTGGGTCATCGACATGGGCCCCGAAGGCGGGGCCGGCGGCGGGCAGGTGGTGGTGGCCGGCACGCCGGAAGATGTGGCGGCCTGCGAGGCGAGCCACACGGGGCGGTATTTGAAGCGGTTGTTGTAGGGCGGGGTAGTCGGCCTCGAGCAAGTGCTCGCAGGCTGGCGATCCCCTGCAAACGGGTCTACGTGCTCAGGACCTCTCAGCCGTGCGCGACCGGACGTCTCTGACCCGTGGGGCTTGCGTCATACCGGCTCCGCCTCAGCCAGCACGGCGGCGCGGAATTTGTCCGGGAGGGCATCCGGCGTGAGCACGTCGACCTTGATCCCGAGCAGTTCTTCCAGATCGCCTCTCAGCCCGCCGATGTCGAACATGGTGGTGTCCGGAAGCGGATCGACAAGCAGGTCGAGATCGCTGCCCTCTTGATCGTCGCCATGCAGCACGGAGCCGAACACGCGAGGATTTGCGACGCGGTGCCTGCCCGTCACGGCGCGGATGGCTGATCGCTTTTGTTGAAACAGCGTCGAGGGTTTCATGGCGGGTGGGGGGACTCCTGACCTGGCCGCTTATTGTGGCCACGTCTCAGGTGCGCGCCCTTCTCAACAGAGCATTCAATTGACAAATGGAGGTAGCTCAGCCGCATCGGCCGGCCCAGAATGGCCGCCACCCCCACCTGCGCTGCCCCTCATGGATGACTTCAGCCCCTCCGACCTCAAGGCGATCCTGCACTCCAAGCGGGCCAACCTGTATTACCTGGAGCATTGCCGGGTCCTGGTGAACGGGGGCCGCGTCGAGTACGTGACCGAAGAGGGCAAGCGCCAGCTCTACTGGAACATCCCGATCGCCAACACCACGACGCTGCTGCTCGGCACGGGCACGTCGGTCACGCAGGCCGCCATGCGCGAGCTGGCGAAGGCCGGGGTGCTGGTGGGCTTTTGCGGCGGCGGCGGCACACCCCTGTTCAGCGCCAACGAGGTCGACGTGGAGGTCGCGTGGCTCACGCCGCAGAGCGAGTACCGGCCCACCGAGTACCTGCAGCATTGGGTGCGCTTCTGGTTCGACGACGCGCTGCGGCTTGCCGCCGCCAAGGCTTTCCAGCGCGCACGGCTCCAACGAATCCATGCGCAGTGGCTCAAGAGCAGGCTGTTGAAGGACGCCGGGTTTGCCATCGAGGCCCCCGTGCTGGAGGCTGCGCTGAACGCCGCGCTGCGCGGCATCGACGCCGCGCCGGACAACGTGCATCTGCTGACCGAAGAGGCGCGCCTCAGCAAGCACCTGTTCAAGCTGGCCGCGCAGGCCACGCGCTACGGTGAGTTCATCCGCGCCAAGCGCGGCGAAAGCACCGATGCGGCCAACCGCTTTCTCGACCACGGCAACTACCTCGCCTATGGCCTCGGCGCGACTGCCACCTGGGTGCTGGGTCTGCCGCATGGGCTGGCCGTTCTTCATGGCAAGACGCGCCGCGGCGGGCTGGTGTTCGACGTGGCCGACCTGGTCAAGGACGCCACCATCCTGCCCCTCGCCTTCATTGCAGCGGTGCGTGGCGATGGGGAGCAGGACTTTCGCCGTGCCTGCATCGAGAGCCTCACGCGCAGCGAGGCGCTGGACTTCATGATCGACACCGTCAAGGCCGTGGCCGAGCAGACGGGCCGACTCGCGCAGGCCCGCCCTGCCGATGAAGGCGAGGCGGCATGAACGTGCTGCTGATCGCCCAGTGCGACAAGCGTGCGCTGACCGAAACCCGCCGCATCCTCGACCAGTTTGCCGAGCGCCGCGGGGACCGCACCTGGCAGACGCCCATCACGCAGGACGGTCTGGACACCCTGCGCCGCCTGCTGCGCAAGACGGCCCGCAAGAACACGGCGGTGGCCTGCCACTGGATCCGTGGCCTGGACCACAGCGAACTGCTCTGGATCGTCGGTGACCGTGGCCGCTTCAACGCGGAGGGCGCGGTGCCGACCAACACCACCGCGCGCAACGTGCTGCGCCTGCGCGACGAGAACGCCTGGCACCACCTGCCCCTGATGACTGCCCTGTCGGCCCTGGCCGCGCTGATGCACGATCTGGGCAAGGCCACGCAGGCCTTTCAGGCGCGGCTGCGCAATCCGGGCCTTCGCGAGCGCAACCACTACCGCCATGAGTGGGTGTCGGTGCGGTTGTTCCAGGCCTTCGTGGGGCGCGACGATGACGCGGGCTGGCTGCAGCGGCTGGAGGCCTGTGCCGAGGCTGGCGCGGACGCTGGTGCTTTCGAAGCGCAGTGGCTGGACCACCCGGGCGGCCACCTCTTGCGCGATGGTCTGGACGAGCCCGCCGCCGCGCAGAACCTGCCCTTCTCTGCCCTTGCCCACGCGCCCTTGGCCCAGGCCGTCGCCTGGCTGGTGTTCACGCACCACCGGCTACCTTGCGTGCCGGTGAAGTCTTCCGACGCAGGTGGCGATGAGGACGACGTCGAAGCGCCCAGCGCCCACTGGCGACACTTTGGCGCGCGTCCCGCTTTCCTCAACGCGGGCGACTTGGAGGATGTGCTGGCGCGCATCAGCGCCGACTGGAACGAGCCCCGCGAGCAGGCCGATGCCTCGACCGTCCAGAGCCATTGGCACTTCCCGCACGGTCTGCCGGTGATCACGACGGCATGGCGCGCCCAGGCCGCCCGCTACGCGCGCAAGCTGGCCGCGCTGTCGACTGGGGCGTCGAAGGCACCCGTGCTGCACGACCCCTTTGCCATGCACGTCTCGCGCCTGTGCCTGATGCTGGCCGACCACCATTACTCCAGCATCAGCGACGACGCCCGGAGGCGGCCGTATCGCAATGTGGGCTATCCGCTGTACGCCAACACGCTGGGTGCACCGCGGCCAGCCGATGGCCGGACCGGAGCGCCCGAAGCTCGCAAGGGCCCCGTTTTCAATCAAACGCTGGACGAACACCTGCTGGGCGTGCAGGCCCATGCCACGCTGATCGCCCGCGCCCTGCCCAGCCTGGCCGACAACCTGCCGGCGCTCAAGAACCACAAGCTGCTGCGAAAGCGCAATGCCGATCCGCGCTTCGCCTGGCAGGACAAGGCCACGGAGCTGGCGCTCGGCGTGCGCTCCAGGGCGGCGCAGCAAGGCGCCTTTGTCGTGAACATGGCGTCCACCGGCAGCGGCAAGACGCTGGGCAACGCCCGCGTGATGAACGCGCTGGCCGACCCGGGCACCGGCATGCGCTGCGCCTTCGCCATCGGCCTGCGCACCCTCACGTTGCAAACGGGGCGCAGCTTCCAGAAGGATCTGGGCCTGAGCGAAGAACAGCTGGCCATCCAGGTCGGTGGGGCGGCCAGCCGGGCGCTCTTCGAATACTGGGAGCAGCAGGCCGAGGCCACCGGCTCCGCATCGCGCCAGGAGCTGCTGGACGAAACCGGCATCGTGCTCTACGAGGGCAACGATCAGCATCCCCTGCTGCAGCGCCTGACCGACGACGCCAAGGCTCGCGCGCTGATCGCCGCGCCGGTGCTGGTGTGCACCGTCGACCACCTCACCCCGGCCACCGAAAGCCTGCGCGGCGGGCGGCAGATTGCGCCCATGCTGCGCCTGCTCACGGGCGACCTGGTGCTGGACGAGCCCGACGACTTCGACATGGCCGACCTGCCCGCGCTCACCCGGCTGGTGCACTGGGCGGGCCTGCTGGGCAGCCGCGTGTTGCTGTCGTCCGCCACCTTGCCACCGGCGCTGGTGGAGGGCCTGTTCATGGCCTACCGCGCCGGGCGTGCGGTGTACCAGCGCCATCGCAGCGAGCGTCCTGCCGAGCCCGTCAACCCGTGCTGTCTGTGGATCGACGAGTTCAATCAGGCTGCGCAGGACTGCGCCGATGGCGCGGCCTTTCGCCAGGCCCACAACCAGTACACGGCCAGACGCGTGACCAAGCTGAAGGAGGCACAGGTGCGGCGCCTGGCGCGCATCGCTGCCTTGCCCGATACCTGGCCCGGCCTGACCGAACCCGAGCGCCGCGAGGACTTCGCCCGTCTGGTGCTCGCGCAGGCCTGGCAGCTGCACCAGCAACCCGGCAACCACAGCCTCGACGCGGCCAGTGGCAAGCGCATCAGCCTGGGCCTGATCCGCATGGCCAACATCGCCCCGCTGTACGACGTGGCGTTGGCCATGTATGCGCTGGGCGCGCCCGCCCCTGGGGTGCGCATCCACCTGTGCGTGTACCACTCGCAGTTTCCTTTGCTGCTGCGCTCGGCCATCGAGCAGCAACTCGACACCCTGCTCGACCGCCGGGGCGGGCAGGGTGGTGCCGATCCGGCGCTGCAGCGTCCGGCGTTGCGCGCCCTCATCGACGCGCACCCCGAGCCCGATCACCTCTTCGTCGTGCTGGGCAGCCCGGTGACAGAAGTCGGGCGCGACCATGACTACGACTGGGCCGTAGTCGAGCCCTCGTCCATGCGCTCGCTGATCCAACTGGCCGGGCGCGTGCGACGGCATCGGCCAGGCGCGGCGGATGGCGTCAACATCTTGGTGTTGGACAGCAACCTGCGGCGCTACGAAGCAGGCGAAGGCAGGGCGGTGTTTTGCAAGCCAGGTTTCGAGATGGACTTTCAGCCAGCTGGCTCAAGCGATGCTGCACAGAATTTCTACCTTCAAAGTCACAGCCTTCGCCAGTTGATGTCGCGCATCGCCCAAGGCGACGTGCCATGGCCGGTGGATGCGCAGCCACGCATTGCGATGTCTGCCACGCACTATCACCCGCGTTTCCATTGGGCAGACTTGGAACACGAGCGAATGCGCGACGCCATGCTGCCACGCTCTGCTGCCAGCAAATACACCACTGCGCCTGTGCGGGCAGCCAGTCTGCAGTGGGCGCATCCTGGCCAGTTGTGGCTTACCGGGGTGCTGCCGCAGTTCCAGCGATTCCGGTACGACCCCCAGCGCCGGGACGACGTGGTGCTGCTGCCGGACGAGGAAGAGGACGCACTGCGGCTGCACCGCGTCCAGGATGGGGACCGCCGCGGCGACACGCTCTATGTGCCGGTGCACGAGAGCCTGTGCCACCCGGTGCCTTCGGGGCGGCTGGCATCGGCCAGCGTGTCGCCATGGCCGCGGGTGGACTTGATGGAAGAGCTGGCTGCCCTGGCGCAGGCGCAAGGACTGTCACTCCAGCAGTGCGCGAAACGCTACGCGACGGCCAGCCTGCCGCGCTCCCGCGACGGCTGGTTGTTTCATGAGGCGCTGGGCTTCGCGGTTAAGCGATGAGGAACTCAGGCCGGGTTCGACTGCAGAGGCGTGACGGCCATCACCGCCGTCTGGACGGCTTCGTCCAGTTCGGCCACGCGCAGGTCATAGGCCGTCTGCAGGTTCAGCCACGACTGGGCGTCCCCACCGAAGAAGCGGCTCAGCCGCAGCGCTGTGTCGGCCGTGATGCCACGCCGCTCCAGCACGATGTCGTTGATGCGCGAAGCCGGCACGAGCAACTGCTTGGCCA
Organism: Pseudacidovorax sp. 1753; assembly: GCF_040544975.1. NCBI lineage: Bacteria > Pseudomonadati > Pseudomonadota > Betaproteobacteria > Burkholderiales > Comamonadaceae > Pseudacidovorax > Pseudacidovorax sp. 1753. Next base: position 14,736 of record NZ_JBEPKY010000013.1, read on the forward strand.
AGGCGTTGACGCTCATCTCCATGGGCTTGAGGTAGTCCTCGCGCAGGATCTCGCCGGGATGCACGGGGCGCATGCCGTTCTTGAACATCCTGCTTTCCTTTCTGCGCGAGGTGCGCGGGGTCCTGCCGATGGATCAATGAAACAGGGAATGGATAGTTGTCGCGCAAATGCGCACTACGCCATGCCACCGCCAGCCGCTCACATATACAGAGCGACTGGCAGTGGGGATGACGCAGGCGTTGCGCAGAGTGCCTGAGCTGCCTGTTCGGCAGAGGGGTGGGGCCACACAGGTTGGGTGACTTTTCTGAGCTGCCTTACGGCAGGGCATTGATTGTCGGCGAGTCGCCAACTATGATCCGCCACAAGATGAATTTTTATTGCTTCGCAAGTTGGTTGACTGGATAAAAGACGGAGGCAAAGAAAACCGTGGTGCAAGTACCAGTTGCACCACGGTTGGTTCAGCAACGTGCTCTCGAGGCACCAACAAGGAAGGAGGTCACAGTGGTTAGCTCCCGCGCCCTTAGGAGAGCTTGACGGCTAACTAGCCGTTCTTCACATCCCCGGTCGGTTCTGTGCTGACCGGGGAATTTTAGTTTCCAGTCTCCTTGGAAAGGCACTTCCCCATGTCCAAAGCCCCTGAAACAGGCGGTGAGGCGGGCTATCGGGCGGCCATCGGCGCTTTCTTGCAAGAGCGACTGCAAGCAAAGCTCGACAAGCTCAAGCCTGACGATCCGCAACGCGAAGAAGTCATTGCCTCTTTTGTCAGTGAGGTGTGGCTGGCCAACGCAGCCAAGCGTGTAGAGCAAATCCAGGCCGTCACCCACTCTCTCAAACCCATCCACCCCGACGCGCGCGGCACCAATCTCTACGTGGAGCCTCCGGCCTTGCCCAGTCTGGCGGAACTGGGCAGCCACGCGCTGGGCCAACAGTTCGTCGGCGACGTGGTCGGCAACGCGGCGGCGCTGGACGTCTACAAGCTGCTCAAGCTAGAGGTGAACGGGCGCACCTTGCTCGCCGCACTCCTGGCACAGGATGCCGACGCCCAGGCGGCATTGCACACGGACCCGGCCCAAGCCCAGGCCCTGCGCGATGCCTTCGTGTCGCTCACCCAGCCGCGCGCCGAAGGTCCCAGCAGCCACACGCTGGCCAAGCAGCTGTACTGGCTGACCGGCAGCGACGCCTGCACCGATGCCGACTACGTGCTGCTGGCTCCGCTGTACGCCACCTCGTTGGCCCATGCGGTGCATGCCCAGGTGCAGGAAGACCGCTTCGGCGACGCCAACAAGGCGGCCCGCCAGGCGTGGCGGGAGCGCAAGGCGCACGACGGCGTCTTTCACGATTACCCGGGACTGGCCGTGCAGAACATGGGCGGCACCAAGCCGCAGAACATCAGCCAGCTCAACAGCGAACGGCGGGGCATGAACTACCTGCTCTCGTCCCTGCCCCCGCGGTGGGAGGCCAGCGCTGTGCGCATGCCCGTCCACGCGGAATCGGTGTTCGACCGGCTCTTCATCGCCCGGCCGGACGTGCGCCGCACCCTGCGGGCGCTGCGGCAGTTCCTGGAATCCGAGCCCGAAGCCAACCTGGCCACCCGCCAACGCCGCGAAGCCCTGCTGGACACGCTGTTGGACGAACTGGTCGCACTGGCCGCCGAACTTCAGCAACTGCTCCCGCCGGGATGGACCTGCGACGACGAGCGCTTCGCAAAGCTGGACTACGAGCAAAAGCTCTGGCTGGACCCCTTGCGGGCCGAGCGGCCCGAAGAAGCGCAGTTCGCCCGGGACTGGCTCTGGATGGACTGGCCGTCCGCCATCGGCAAATCCTTCGCGACCTGGCTCAACGATCAACTCCGCGGCAAGCTGCCCGTGGGCGACGCCGAAGCGCGCGAGTGGAAGAAGGAACTGCTCACCGACGGAGACGGCTTCAAGCAGCAACTGCGCGAGTTGCGGGACAAGCTGGATGCGCCGCGCGACATCCCCGTCGCCAAGGGCGGCTGGGGCGCGGCTGGACTGTCGGAGCAAAACCCATGAGCCTCCCCCAACCCCAAGCCATCCTCGTCCTGCCCCACCTGCGCGTCCAGAACGCCAACGCCATCGCCAGTCCGCTGACGCACGGCTTTCCCTCCATCACCGCCTTTACCGGCCTGATGTGGGCGCTGGAGCGCAAGCTGGCGCAAGCCGGTGTTCCGCTGCGCCTGCACGGCGTGGGCGTGGTCTGCCATGCCCATCAGGAGCAGGTCACGCAGGGTTATGTGCGCAGCTTCAACCTCACGCGCAACCCGGTGGACAAGGACGGCAGCACGGCCGCCATCGTGGAAGAAGGCCGCATGCACCTGCAGCTCACGCTGGTGCTGTCTGTCTCGCAGAAGGCTGCGCCCGGCGTGCCCCACGCCCTTGTCCAGGGCAACGACGCGCAACTGGCCGAGTGGGCGCGCGTGGCCGGCGACACACTGGCCGGCATGCGGGTGGCGGGCGGCAGTGTGCTGCCCTCGCGGCCCGTGCCCGGCAAGCGCGTGCGGCCGTGGATGGCCCTCGTTCCCGAAGATCCAGAACAAGCCGAAAAGGCCTTCCGCGAGTGGCGCCGGCAATGGTTGCCCGGCTTTGCCCTGGTGGGGCGCGACGATCTGCTGGCCGAGCGCCTGGAGCATCTGCGTGCCACGCAGCCCGACGCCACCTTGCTCGACGCCTGGCTTCACGCCGCCCGGTTCAACCATGAGCCCTTGCCGGCCGCAGACGGCACGCCAGTGCCCGACGGCAAGGTGCGATGGGGCGATCCGCAGCGCAAGAAAGGCAGCGGCTGGGTGGTTCCGATCCCCGTCGGCTACGCCGCACTCACGTCGCAGGCCCACGCTGCTGGCACCGTGCGCAATGCGCGGGACGTGGCCGTGCCTCTGCGCTTCGTGGAGTCGGTCTACGCGCTGGGCGAATGGATCGGCCCGCACCGGCTGACCCGGCTGAACCAACTGCTGTGGCATGCCGAGGCCGACGAGGCCCTGAGGCTGTACCGCTGCCGAAGCGGCTACCAGCCTACGTCGTCGCAAGACCCATCGGTGCAGACCGACGGCAGCGACGGCCCGCCGGACGGCACCCCACCCGTGTGGGACGACGCCGAAGCCTACGACTACACCTGAGCGGGCAGCCCCGCATTCGCGTTCAACACCCGATGAACTTCTGAAGGATCGACACCATGACCGACAAACTCACCACCGCTTCCGTCCTGGCCTTCGAGCGCAAGCTGGACCCCTCCGACGCCGTGTTCCACGCCGGCCGCTGGGAAGACCGCGCCGGGTCGCATGCCTGGCCGGCCGTCACCATCCAGCCCAAGTCCGTGCGCGGCACCATCAGCAACCGCCTCAAGGCCAAGGACCAGGACCCGGCCAAGCTCGATGCCGCCATCGAGAACCCCAACCTGCAGACCGTGGATGTGGCCGCGCTGCCGCCCGAGGCGGACACCTTGAAGGTCCAGTTCACCCTGCGTGTGCTCGGTGGCGCGGGCACTCCGTCGGCCTGCAACAGCGCGGCATATCAGGCCAAGCTGCGTGCCACGGTGCAGGGCTATGTGCAGCAGCACGGCTTTGGCGAGTTGGCCCGGCGCTATGCGGCCAACCTGGCCAATGGCCGCTTCCTGTGGCGCAACCGCGTGGGAGCCGAGCAGGTGGACGTGATCGTGGAGCAGATGCAGGACGGCCAAGCCGCGCGCACATGGTCCTTCAACGCGCTGGCGCTCAGCACGCGAGCCCTCGACGCTGGCGACGGCACGAGTGCGCTCGACGAACTGGCGCAGGTCATCGCGTCCGGCCTGGCGGGCTCGGCCCATGTCCTGCTGCGGGTGACCGCCTATGTGCGCCAGGGCGAGGGGCAGGAGGTGTTCCCGTCGCAGGAGCTGATCCTGGACAAGGGCAGCGCCGGCAAGAGCAAGACGCTTTACGACGTGAACAAGGTCGCCGCCATCCACTCGCAAAAGATCGGCAACGCCATCCGCACCATCGACACCTGGTACGAAGGCGCCGACGAACTGGGTCCCATCGCGGTGGAGCCCTACGGCTCCGTCACCACCCAGGGCAAGGCCTATCGCCAGCCCAAGCAGAGGCTGGACTTCTACACGCTGCTGGACAACTGGCTGCTGAAGGACCAGGTGCCGCCGGTGGAGCAGCAGCACTTCGTCATGGCCGTGCTCGTCCGTGGCGGCGTGTTCGGCGATGCGAGCTGACGCGCGAGGCGCCATGACCACGCACTACATCGACATCGCCCTGCGGCCCGATCCGGAGTTCAGCCAGGCGCACCTTATGGGTGCTCTTGTGGCGAAGCTCCATCGGGCATTGGTGCGAGTGAAGGCCAGCGACATCGGCGTGAGCTACCCGCAGCACGTGAGCCAGCCTGCAGGCCGCCGCACGTTGGGTGACGTGCTGCGCCTGCACGCTACGCCCGAAGCATTGGAGCGCCTGATGGCGCAAGACTGGCTCACCGGCATGCGCGATCACATTCTCTGCACCGAATTGCGGCCGGCTCCCGCCGATGCCCCGCATCGAACGGTGCGGCGGCGCCAGTTCAAGACCAACGTCGACCGGCTGCGCCGCCGCCGCATGCAGCGCCATGGCGAGACGGCGGAGCAGGCCGCAGCGGCCATCCCCGACAGTGTGGAACGCCGGCCCGACCTGCCCTTTGTGCAACTGCGCAGCAGCACCACCGGCCAGCCGTTCTGCCTGTGCATCGAGCACGGCCCGCCGCAGGAGCAGCCTCTACCCGGCGCTTTCAATGCCTACGGCTTGAGTCACGGCGCCACGGTGCCGTGGTTCTGACCCTTTTTTCCGGGCCGCCATCCGGCGCCTGACGGATCAAGCACTTAGGGAGCACCCCCGCGCGAGGGGTGTTCGTGCTTGGAGGGCAAAAGTTCGTTAACAATCAAGTGCTTGCGGACCTTTGGGTCTAGTTCGCTGCCGAATAGGCAGCTCAGAAATCGGCGGCCTGGGCTCTGCCGTGTGGCCGTCCGTTCGCTGCCGAATAGGCAGCTCAGAAAATGGCGGCGTCGCGCTCGTGCTGGTTCGTCGGGTTCGCTGCCGAATAGGCAGCTCAGAAATTGCCGCGTGCTCGTAGTCCTCGCGCGTGAATGTTCGCTGCCGAATAGGCAGCTCAGAAAGTCTTCTGGCCCGATACGCCCACCTGAGCCACGTTCGCTGCCGAATAGGCAGCTCAGAAATCAAAGAGGTCGTACTCGAAGAGCCGGACCGGGTTCGCTGCCGAATAGGCAGCTCAGAAAAGCAGCGGCGCCCAGAACTGGCGTGAATTAAGGTTCGCTGCCGAATAGGCAGCTCAGAAATGGTCGAGGGAGGGTGGGGCCGGCGGCCGTGGGTTCGCTGCCGAATAGGCAGCTCAGAAAGTTCAGCGCGCACAGGTCATCGTGGCAGTTATGTTCGCTGCCGAATAGGCAGCTCAGAAAAAGCTCGGTCTGTCGATCTTGAATCTGCAGCCGTTCGCTGCCGAATAGGCAGCTCAGAAATGGCCGCTCACATAGATCGGAATGAGGTCGTTGTTCGCTGCCGAATAGGCAGCTCAGAAAGGAGAGTATTCGCTTGTGCAACTCTTCAACCCGTTCGCTGCCGAATAGGCAGCTCAGAAATTACCCCATGGTTCCCAGGGGAAATCCAGCCTGTTCGCTGCCGAATAGGCAGCTCAGAAATTGAAGCGCTGCGCGGTTTCGCTGCGGGCGCTCGTTCGCTGCCGAATAGGCAGCTCAGAAAATGCCGCTGCTGATGGACCTGGCCATGAAGATGTTCGCTGCCGAATAGGCAGCTCAGAAAATGCGAACGTCTACGAGGTCGGCGACCTGAGCGTTCGCTGCCGAATAGGCAGCTCAGAAACTCCAAGAAGGCGCCGATGTTGATGTCCCAGTGTTCGCTGCCGAATAGGCAGCTCAGAAACAGCTTTGCCCCTCTGGAGTGGCGTCGCTGCAGTTCGCTGCCGAATAGGCAGCTCAGAAAAAGGTCGAGCAGCCCGCCACGAGCTGGGACGCGTTCGCTGCCGAATAGGCAGCTCAGAAAGTCCAGTTGCTGCTGGGCGGCCGGCGACGAGTGTTCGCTGCCGAATAGGCAGCTCAGAAATATGCGCTGCCGTCGCTGATGGGCGGCAAGCTGTTCGCTGCCGAATAGGCAGCTCAGAAACGGCGGCCAAGGGTGCGAAGACGTCGGCCAAGGTTCGCTGCCGAATAGGCAGCTCAGAAAAGTGCCGGTCCATCGGGCGGCGCCCGTCGCCGGTTCGCTGCCGAATAGGCAGCTCAGAAAGCATGCAGTGTGCGAGCCTGATGAAGACGGCTGTTCGCTGCCGAATAGGCAGCTCAGAAACGCACGGGCGGGCGGGGATGCGCTGCACATCAGTTCGCTGCCGAATAGGCAGCTCAGAAATTCTTTGCCATGTACACCAACGCCACTCTTCTGTTCGCTGCCGAATAGGCAGCTCAGAAATTGGGCTCGTCTTCGATATCCGCCTGCTGCGGGTTCGCTGCCGAATAGGCAGCTCAGAAAACCTCGGATGCGAAGAGAAGGAGGCAAGAAACGTTCGCTGCCGAATAGGCAGCTCAGAAATGCTCAAGGGGCAGGACGGCATGACGTGCGCAGTTCGCTGCCGAATAGGCAGCTCAGAAAAGAGGAATGGAAGCATGTCTTCACGGCCGCCCGTTCGCTGCCGAATAGGCAGCTCAGAAATTGGTGAATGCCTGGTGGCCTTGCTGGGCGTTGTTCGCTGCCGAATAGGCAGCTCAGAAAAACAACAGGAGCGCCCCTGTAGAGCAACTGCTGTTCGCTGCCGAATAGGCAGCTCAGAAAACGAAGCTGGCGAGCGCGCTGGACACTGGGCTGTTCGCTGCCGAATAGGCAGCTCAGAAACGGCACGAAGGCGCGCCACCGCCGCTGTGCGACGTTCGCTGCCGAATAGGCAGCTCAGAAATGATGGAGGAGCACGCCAAGGGCGAAGTGTGGGTTCGCTGCCGAATAGGCAGCTCAGAAAATGATGGTGTTGACGTTCGTACCGCTCTCGCTGTTCGCTGCCGAATAGGCAGCTCAGAAAGCGCAGCATCGGCCGTCGTGGAGCGCAAGCCCGTTCGCTGCCGAATAGGCAGCTCAGAAACGACCAAGCAGCGGCAGGTGCTTTGGATCTTCGTTCGCTGCCGAATAGGCAGCTCAGAAAGAGAAGGCGCAGCGGCACGCCGACCTGTGCAAGTTCGCTGCCGAATAGGCAGCTCAGAAAGCATCCGGCGCGGGCACGAACCGCCCGAACTCGTTCGCTGCCGAATAGGCAGCTCAGAAAGCGACGTCCGCGACGGCAAGATCCACGACCCCGTTCGCTGCCGAATAGGCAGCTCAGAAAAGCCGGCCGCCGCCGCACCGCGTGAGCGCGAGGTTCGCTGCCGAATAGGCAGCTCAGAAATCGAACAGGGCGATCTGCCGCGGATCCACCTCGTTCGCTGCCGAATAGGCAGCTCAGAAAGACCTGGGCTACAAGGCCATCGGCGTCAGCCCATTCGCTGCCGAATAGGCAGCTCAGAAAAGAAGGCCGAGGACGTAGTCGTAGAGCTTGCCGTTCGCTGCCGAATAGGCAGCTCAGAAATGACCCCTGGACGCCGACGACGCTCGCATATCGTTCGCTGCCGAATAGGCAGCTCAGAAATTCGCGGGCACACGCACGCAGCACCGCATGGCGTTCGCTGCCGAATAGGCAGCTCAGAAAACCTCGCGCGGGAAGCGCTCTGGGAAGAGCAGGTTCGCTGCCGAATAGGCAGCTCAGAAAAGCTGGGCGGTCTTCATCCAGCGACCGAGCGAGTTCGCCGCCGAATAGGCAGCTCAGAAATACGTCGCGCTGATCGCCGCGCTGGGGCCGCCGTTCGCTGCCGAATAGGCAGCTCAGAAATTCGTGATGAGCGCCCGAACCAGCTCATCGGAGTTCGCTGCCGAATAGGCAGCTCAGAAATGTGCGCCGGCCTGCGCGGCGCCGGTCAGCACGTTCGCTGCCGAATAGGCAGCTCAGAAATGTGCGCCGGCCTGCGCGGCGCCGGTCAGCACGTTCGCTGCCGAATAGGCAGCTCAGAAACGCTCAGGACACTCTTTCGGGGGCCGGAACACGTTCGCTGCCGAATAGGCAGCTCAGAAATTCACCACCATGAGGCTTGTCTTGTTGGTCAAGTTCGCTGCCGAATAGGCAGCTCAGAAATTGGCCGACACGTCGTCGGCGTTGGCGTAGCGGTTCGCTGCCGAATAGGCAGCTCAGAAATCGGGCGCCTTCAGCGCCAGCACGCCCTCGTCGTTCGCTGCCGAATAGGCAGCTCAGAAAAGCCCCTCTGCGGCCACCACCTCGGCCTGAGCGTTCGCTGCCGAATAGGCAGCTCAGAAATTGGCCGATGTGTGCGCTGTGGGCGACACCATGTTCGCTGCCGAATAGGCAGCTCAGAAAGATCAGCGCCACGGCCGGCGGCACGATGGCCTGTTCGCTGCCGAATAGGCAGCTCAGAAAAATCGAGGAAGCGTCACCGTTGTAGCCCACCGGTTCGCTGCCGAATAGGCAGCTCAGAAATGAACCAAGTCGCCTTCACGCGCGGCGTGGTGGTTCGCTGCCGAATAGGCAGCTCAGAAAAAGCCGGCGCGCCTGCTGGTGTGGGACCCGCTGTTCGCTGCCGAATAGGCAGCTCAGAAATCGTTGTCGACCAGAAAGGCTACGGTCGGCGTGTTCGCTGCCGAATAGGCAGCTCAGAAAGATGCAGTCTCTGCCGGCGCTGTCTCCGCCATGTTCGCTGCCGAATAGGCAGCTAAGAAATATCGCTTCGGGATGTCGAGCACCTGGCCAAGGTTCGCTGCCGAATAGGCAGCTCAGAAATGCGCCGCCCTCATGCTGGCCGGCTGCGCCACGTTCGCTGCCGAATAGGCAGCTCAGAAACAGGTGCGCGAGTACCGCTTCGACTGCTGGCCGTTCGCTGCCGAATAGGCAGCTCAGAAATGCAAGTGGAAGGGCGAAACCGGCAACAACATGTTCGCTGCCGAATAGGAATTTCAGAAATGGATCAAGCGCCGCGCGCCCCGGATCATGCGGTTCACTGCCGAATAAGCAGCTCAGAAAGCCCCGTTCACATCGACGGAGCTGCGGCGAGTTTGCTGCCGAAGAGGCGGTACAAAAAATGAGCGCGAGCAAGCCCACACACCACGCCCAAGCCCGTGGGGGCGCGCGACGCGAGTCACCCAGGGAGGCACCAAAGCGGTTGCTGCCTTGCAGACAGTACTGCCGGTGCAGAACGCATCAGCGCTATTTGATGCTCCAAACGATGCACATATGCATCAAAATTGATGATCCAAGGAATCAGGAGGTCCCATGCGCACCACCGTCACCATCGACGACGAACTCTACGAACAGGCTTTAGAGATGGCCGATCCCGGCATGGAGAAGTCGGACCTGTTCCGCGAGGCGGTCAAGACGTTCGTCCGCGTTCAGGCGGCAAAGCGTCTGGCTGCCCTGGGCGGCGCGCAGCCGGACATGCACGACGTGCCTCGGCAGCGGACGCTGCCGCAGGGGACATGAGGCGCATCCTGGTCGACACCTCCGTGTGGATCGACCACTTCCGCCGAAGCAATGAAGAACTGATGCGCGTGCTGGCGCTCGACGGCGTGCTCACACACCCCATGGTGCTGCTGGAGCTGGCCTGTGGCACACCGCCCGCGCCTCGGCAACGAACCCTGAAGGACCTGGGTTTGTTGCCTCATGCGGCTGCAGCCGACTGGCGAGAGGTCATGGCCTTCATCGAGCGCGAATCGCTCTACGGCCAGGGCTGTGGTCTTGTGGATCTCAGCCTGCTCGCCTCGACCTTGCTGACCCCGGGTGCGGTGATGTGGACACTGGACCGCCGGCTGAACGAGTTGGCAACGCGTCTGGGCGTCGCGCATCAGCCTGCGGTGCACTGACCAAGCCATCGCTGCCGCACAGCCGGCGTGACCGACCAGCCCCTCGCCCTGCGCCGGGGGCTGGTCGGCGGCAGATCACATCCGCCCCTTCCACGGCACCGCCCACCCCTCGATCCGCCGCATCAGCAGGTCGAACAGCAGCGCCACGACGCCGATCACCAGGATGCCCATGACCACCACGTCGGTGCGCAGGAAGTTGGACGCGTTGAGCACCAGCTGGCCCAGCCCGGCGGTGGCGGCCACCATCTCGGCGGCGACCAGGGTGGTCCAGCCGAAGCCGATGGCGATGCGCATGCCGGTCAGGATGTCGGGCAGGGCTGCAGGCAGGACGACGTGGCGGATCACCTGCCAGCGGTTGGCACCCAGCGACAGGATGGCGTCGATCTGCTCGCTGCCCACCGAGCGCACGCCGGCACGCGCGGCGACGGCCAGCGGCGCGAAGCAGGCCAGGTAGATGAGCACCACCTTCGAGGTCTCCTCGATGCCGAACCAGATGATCACCAGCGGCAGGTAGGCCAGCGGCGGCAGCGGGCGGTAGAACTCGATGATGGGGTCGAACACGCCGCGCAGCGTGCGCGAGACGCCCATCAGGATGCCCACCGGCACGGCCGTGACGCAGGCCAGCGCGAAGGCACCGAACACGCGGCCCAGGCTCCACAGAAAGTGCTCCAGCAGCGGCTTGCCGCCCTGGCCCTTGCCCTGGACGGCGGCGACGAAGGCGTCCCACACCGAGGCGGGGGAGGGCAGCACCAGAGGTGGCAGCCAGGCCAGCGCGGCGGCGGCCCACCAGAGCAGGAAGAGCACGGCCACCGTGGCGATGCTGATGGCGGTGGTGCGGCCTTCGCCGGGGCGGCGGTGGCCCTGGGTGGGTTTGCTGCGCAGGGTGGACGGCGCCGCCCGCGCGGGCGCAGAGGCCGGGGCAGAGGGCAGCGAGGCCGGGGTGTCGGCCGTGGTGGTCGACGAGGCAACGAGCGTCATGGTGTGTTCCTGAAGAAGCCGGCCTGCACTCAATGCACCGCCGCGCCCGCATGGATCGCGTCGATCACCTCTTCGCGCAGGCGGATGAATTCCGGCTGCGACTTGATGGCGCGTGCGCTGCCGCCGGCGATGTACTGGCGGCCGAAGTCCAGCTGGTAGCGGCGCGACACGCGGCCCGGCGAGGGCGTCATCACGATCAGCTCGGTGGCCAGGAACAGCGCCTCCTCCACATCATGCGTGATGAAGAAGCACAGCTTGCCCTCGCGCGCCCAGATCTGCAGCACCAACTCCTGCACCTGCTCGCGCGTGAGCGAATCGAGCGCGCCGAAGGGCTCGTCCATCAGCAGCATGGCCGGATTGGCGGCCAGCGCCCGGGCGATGCCCACGCGCTGCTGCTGCCCGCCGGAGAGCTGGTAGACGGGGTGCGTCGCGTAGCGCTCCAGCCCCACGGCGCGGATCTGCTTCATGGCGGCCTCGTGCCGCTCCCCGCGGCCCATGCCGCGCAGGCGAAGGCCCAGCGCCACGTTGTCGATCACGTTGAGCCAGGGCATCAGCGCATGCTTCTGAAAGACCACGCCGCGGTCGGCGCCCGGCCCTTCCACGTGGCGGCCGTTGACGAAGATGTGGCCCTCGCTGGGCGCCATGAAGCCCGCGATGCACGACAGCAGCGTGGTCTTGCCGCAGCCCGAGGCGCCGACGGCGACGACGAACTCGCCGCGGGCGAAGCCCAGGTCCACCTGCGACAGGGCCGTGACCTCGGCACCGCCGCGGCCGGCGTAGGTCACGCCCACGTTCTCGATGCGCAATCCGTCCATGGTGCGGGTCTCCGATGCGGCGCGGCGCTCAGGGCTGTGCCTTGGCGGCGTAGCTGGCGTTCACGCCCACGCTGTAGTCGGGCAGCACGTTGGCGATGGTGCCCTGCGCCTTCAGGAAGGCCGCCGTGGCGGCCAGCGACTGGGCCGCGCCGCCCTTGGCACCGCCGCCCAGCCAAGTGGCCGAGGCCTGCTCGGCCGGCGGCACGAAGCGGTACAGAGCGATGGCTGCAGGCACGTCGGCCTCGGCGGCGCCGGTCACCTGCGCCACGGCCTTCACCTGGGGCGAGCCGGCCACCCATTGCGCCTTGTTGGCGGCATAGGCGGCATCGGCCTTGGCGATGGCCGACAGGAACTTGACCATGAAGTCCGCATTGGCCGCGGCCCAGGGCTTGTTGGCGATGATGCCGTCGAAGGTGGCCTTGCCCGTCTGCTTGGAGATCTGGCCGCTGCTGGTGATCTGCTTGCCGCTGGCCTTGACCTTGGAGAGCACCGGGTCCCACACGAAGGTGGCGTCGATGTCGCCGCGCTCCCAGGCGGCGGCGATCTCGGGCGGGCGCATGTTGAGGATCTTGACCTGCGACGGGTCGACCTTGGCCGCCTCCAGCGCCACCAGCGTGTGGAAGTGCGTGGTGGAGGTGAAGGGCACGCCGATCTTCTTGCCCTTGAGGTCGGCCACGCTGTTCACGCCCGAGCCGTTGCGCGCCACCAGGGCCTCGGCATCGGCGATGTCGTCGAGGATCCACACCAGCTCCACCGGCAGGCCCTGGGACAGGGCCGAGGCCACGGGCGCCGAGCCGGCCTCGCCGATCTGCACCTGGCCCGAGGCCATGGCGCGGATCACGTCGCCGCCGCCCGCGAACTTGCGGAAGTTGATCTTGTAGCCGGTGGCCTTCTCGATCTCGCCGGTGACCTGCGCATAGCGCCAGGGCACCACCATGTCCTGGTGGGCGATGGTGACTTCCTTGGCGGCCTGGGCCTGTGCGCCGGCGGCGAGCGTCGACAGGGCCAGGAGCGCCAGGTGGCGGCGGGTGAAGCGGATCGGGGTGGTCATGGAAATCCTCCTGAAGGGTTGGCTTGGAATGAACTGTGCGACCCCGCGCCGTGCCGCCCAAGTGCCAGAGGCTGGCGACCGAAAGAGCCAGAGCCGCCATGCGGGCACCCGGCTGGTGCCTGCCGTGGCGGGCACCGCACTGCTTCGGCGCAGAGCCGGCGATTCTGGGAATGGCTTCGAACTTCCGGCAACGAAGAAAAGCGCGCAAGCTCATGCGCCCGGCGCGCAAGTCGACCCCCCGCAGGTGCCTGTCAGCGCGCCAGGATGCGCTTGTCGTTGCGCACCACCGTCTGCCAGCGTTCCACGTCCCGAGCGATGAAGGCCTGGAACTCGGCGGCGCTGCCAGGCCGCAGCGCGATGCCGCTGCGCGTGGTCAGCGCATCCACCAGCGCGGGCATGGCCAGGACTTCGTTCACCGCCTTGTTCAGCTTGGCGACGATGTCGTCGGGCAGGCCGGACGGTCCCATCAGGCCGTAGTACACGTTCATGTCGTAGCTCGGGTAGCCCAGCTCGGCGAAGGTGGGCACATCGGGTGCCTGCGGCGAGCGGGCGCTGCCGCTGACGGCCAGCGACTTGACCTTGTCCGAGCTGACGTCGCCCAGCAGCGGATTGATGAGCACGTCGATCTCGCCCGCCATGAGCGCCGTCAGCGCGTCGGAGCCGCCCTTGTAGGGGATGTGGGTCATCCGGATGCCGGCGACCTGATCGAACAGTTCGGCGGCCATGTGCGGCGTGCCACCGACGCCGGAAGATCCGAAGTTGAGCTTGCCCGGATGCGCCTTGGCCTCGCGCACGAGGGCCGGCAGCGAATCGATGCCCTTGCCGGCACTGACCTTCAGGATCACCGGCCCGGCGCCGATGTAGGCGATGCCCCGCAGGTCCTTCTTGACGTCGAACTTGAGGTCGTCGTAGATCGCCGGGCCGATGGCGATGCTGTTGGCCACCACCAGCAGGCGGTAGCCGTCCGGCGCGGCCTGGGCCACCTGCTGGGCGGCCACGTTGCCGCCCGCGCCCGCGCGGTTCTCGACCACCACGGCCTGCCCGAGCTTCTCGCCCAGCCGCTGGGCGACGGCGCGGGCCACCATGTCGATGCTGCTGCCGGCGGAGAAGCCGACGACCAGCGTGATGGGCCGGCTGGGATAGGCGGTGTCGGCCCGGCTGCTGCCGATGCCTGCCCCCGCGAGCGCGGCGGCGAGCAATGCAGCTTGGAAATGTCTTCTGGAAGGCATGACGTTGAGTCCTATGGGATGGCGGAATGCGTGAACTTGTGGATGCAAGCGGGGTGCCCGGCGCGGCCGCCCGGGCCGCTGCCTGCCTACAGATAGCCCAGGCGCCGGTCGCTCTCGACGGCCTCCGGCACTCTTTCGGCCGCAGGCCCGTAACCGCCGCCGCCGGGCGTGCGCAAGGTGACCTCGTCGCCAGGCTGGAGCACCTGGGGGACGCGCGAATCGACGGGCCGCCCGTTGATCAGCACCGCCCCCAGCTGTCCGCTTGCGCCGCCATGCAGGCCCGGCGCGGGCACGTGGATGCGCTCGGTGAGGAACACCGCGGTCAGCGGCGTCGGGTTCTGGTTGACGAAGCTGATCTCCTCGCCCAGGCCGCCCCGGTGCTGCCCGGCGCCGCCCGAGCCGGCCACGAAGGTCTTGCGCCTGAAGTGCAGCGGCGAGTCCCGCTCGGCCACCTCGATCGGCGTGGGCGAGATGTTGCTGGGCCAGGACATGACGGATGCGCCGTCCTTGCCCTGCGTGCCGCCCATGCCGCCGTTGAAGAAGAGCACGGTGGCGAACGGCTTGCCATTGGCGCGGCGCCCGCTCAGGTTGGTGATCCACACCGGCGAGCCCACGCCCGCCATGACCCGCCCGGGCAGGATGTCCGCCAGCGCGCCGAAGACCAGCATGGGCACATAGTGGCCGGTGCACGAGCGGCCGCCGACGGGCGCCGGCGACACCGGGTTGAGCAACGACCGCTGCGGTGCCAGCGTGGTGATGGGGAGCAGCAGTCCGTGGTTGTTCGGCAGGTCCGGCACGAGCATGCACTTGATGGCATAGGCCGTCATCGCATGGGTGTAGGGCAGCACGCAGTTGACCGCCCGGGGCTGCTCGCCGGAGGTGCCGGCGTAGTCGCAGACGATCTCGCCATCGCCCACCACGACCTTGACCTGGAACTCGAAGCGCTGGTCGAAGCCATCCGTCTCCATGCGGTAGGCGTATTCGCCGGCCGGCAGCTGGCGGATGGCCTGGCGCATCGCCTGCTCGCTGCGCTCGAAGAGCGCGGCGGCCAGGCTGTCCACTTCGGTCAGCCCATACTCGGCCAGCAGATCGCCCACACGCTGGGCAATCAGCTCCGTCGCCCCGGCATGGCACCAGATGTCGCCCACGGTCTGCTCCGGCGTGCGCACATTGCTGCGCAGCAGGCCCAGCAGCGTGGCGTCGGGCTCGCCCTGGCGCAGGAAGTGCATCGGCGGAATGTGGAAGCCTTCCTCGAACAGCTCGCGCGCGTCCACCGAGCGGATCTTCCCGCCGATGTCGGGCACATGTCCCGCCGTGGCCGCGAAGCCGATCAGGTGCTGCGCATGGAACAGCGGCTTGACCAGGCACACGTCGTTGAGGTGGCCCGTGCCGATCCAGGGGTTGTTGGTGATGTAGATGTCGTCCGGACGCATGTTGACGGCGCCGATCGCTTCGAGCATCGCCCGGACCGTGTTGCCCAGCGTGCCGATGAAGGAGGGAATGGCACCCGCGTTCTCCGCGATCGTGCGGCCCTGCGAGTCGGTCATGACGACGGCGAAGTCGTTGGCCTCCGACGAGAGGGTCGAGAACGAGGTGCGCACGATGAGCTTGGCCGCCTCGCTGACCGCCGAGCGCAGCCGGGTCCAGAAGATCTCCAGGAAGATGGGGTCCACGTCCTGCGCGGCCGAAGAGGGAGTCTGCGTCGTCATGCCTGGCGCTCCTGAATGTCGATCACGAGATTGGCGTTGGGGCTCACGCTGAGGGTGCCCAGGGGCCCGACCACCGTGGTGGTGCCGGCCTCTTCCACCAGCACCGGCCCGGCGATGCGCTGGCCCGGGCGCAGGTCTTCCCGGGCGTACACCGGCGTGTCCACGAAGCCCTGGCGCTCCTGGAAATAGACGGGTCGGGTGGCCCTGGGCTGCGCGGGCTCGCCGGGCGGCAGCGGCCTGGGCTCGAAGCGCTGCCGCGGCGGCGCGCTGCCGGCCACGCGCAGGTTGACCAGTTCCACCGGCACATCCGGCGGCACGCGCCCGAACTTCTGCCGGTATTCGGCCCGGAACGCCTGATCCAGGCCGTCGCGCCAGCGCTGCTCGCCCTGCGCGTCGTCGAAGGCGTAGGGGCCATCGGGCAGCGCAACGGTCAGATTGAAGCCCTGGCCGACGAAGCGCCCATCGGCCCGGCGCTGCAGATGCTGCGGGCCGAAACCCACCTCCAGCGCAGCCAGGGGCTGCGCGACCTCGGTCTCCAGTTCGGCGAAGGCCTGTTCCAGCTGCTGCAGGTCGTCGCTGACGGGCTTGAAGCTCACCGTGCGGGACCGGTCGGCCCTGGCTGCCGACACCAGCAGGCCGAATGCCGAGGCGACGCCGGCTTCCGGCGGGCAGACGATGGTGGAGATGCCGATCTTGCGGGCCACGTAGTAGGCGTGCAGCGGCCCGCCGCCGCCGGTGGCCACCAGGATGTACCGGCGTGGGTCCTGGCCCTTCTCCGCCACATGGACGCGCGCGGCCGCCGCCATGTTCTCGGCCACGATGTTGTGCACGCCCCAGGCTGCCGCCGTGGCCTCGTGGCCCAGTGCCTGGCCCAGCGCCGAGAAGGCCGCGCGGGCCGGCGCGGCATCGATGGCGATCGATCCGCCGGCGAAGAAGTCGGCATTCAGATAGCCCAGCAGCAGGTTGGCGTCCGTCACCGTGGGTTCCTGGCCGCCGCGGCCGTAGCACACCGGCCCTGGCTCGGAGCCGGCGCTCCGGGGCCCCACCTTGAGCAGGCCCAGCGGGTCCCGCTGCGCAATGCTGCCGCCGCCGGCCCCGATCTCGATCAGGTCCACCGTGGTGATGTTGATCGGCATGCCGCTGCCCTCGGCGAAGCGTTTGCGCCGGGCCGCCTCGAAGCCGAAGGCGACCGAGGGTGTGCCCTCGTTGACCAGGCAGAGCTTGGCGGTGGTTCCGCCCATGTCGAAGGCCAGCAGGTTGGCCATCTGCTCGCGCAGGCTGTGGTACGTGGCCGAGATGGCCCCCGCCGCAGGCCCCGACTCGAGCAGGGCGATGGGATGCTCGCGCGCATAGTCGATGCGTGCCAGCCCGCCGTTGGACAGCATCATCAGCACGTCTTCGGGCAGGCCGATGCGGCCCAGCTGCTGCGCGAGGACGTCGAGGTAGCGCCGGGCCATGGGCTTGATGTAGGCGCAGGCCAGCGTCGTGCTCATGCGCTCGTATTCGCGGATCACCGGCGCCGTCGCGCTGGACAGCGTCAGCGTGAGCTGGGGAAAGGCCTGCGCGATGGCCTGCGCGAGCTGGCGCTCGTGCCGATCCGAGCGATAGGCATGCAGCAGGCAGATGGCCAGCGACTCCACACCCGCGTCCACCAGGCGACCCACCTCGGCCAGCGCCGGCTCGATGGCCAGGGTCTCGATCTCCTGCCCCTGCGCATCCATCCGCCCCGCCACCTCGGCCCGCAGATGGCGGGGGGCCAGCGGCGGCGCGCGGTCGATCTGCAGGTCGTACAGGTCGTACTTGCGCTCGTTGCCCATCTCGATGATGTCGCCGAAGCCGCGGGTCGCGAGCATGCCCGTGCAGGCCCCGCGCCGCTCGATCAGCGCGTTGGTGAACAGCGTGGTGGCGTGCACGACCTGCCGCACGTCCGCGGCGGCAATGCCGTTGCGCTGCAGCAGTTGGCCGATGCCCTCGGCCACCGCCAGCGTGGGGTCCGCGTAGGTCGTCAGGACCTTCAGGCTGCGCTGTTCCCCGCTCGCGTGGTTCAGTGCGACCAGGTCGGTGAAGGTGCCGCCGATGTCGATGCCAATGGCCCAATGAGGCAAAGCAGTACTCCTATGGATCTCGTGTGTGGCCGTGGCGGCCGGGGTTCAGGCAATCCCTGCGCGGGCATGCCGCTGCATGGCATCCAGGGCCTGGCACAGGTCGGCCCGCAGGTCATCGCACGATTCCAGTCCCGCGTGGATGCGAACCAGCGGGCCGGTGCATGCGAAGGGCTTGGCGTCGCGCTGCGGAGGGTCCATGGGCAACACCAGGCTCTCGAAGCCGCCCCACGACAAGCCGATGCCGAAGAGCTGCAGCGCCGAAAAGAAGACGGACAGCGATTGTTGCGCGACGGGCTGCAACTCGACGGCGAACAGTCCGGATGCCCCTGTGAAGTCACGGCGCCACAAGGCATGCCCCGGGTCGCCGGGCAAGGCCGGATGCATGACGCGTCGCACCATGGGGTGGCGGCTGAGCATCTCGGCCAACGCCAGGCCGCTCTCCCAGTGCCGCTTCAGGCGCACATGCAGCGTGCGCAGGCCGCGCAGGGCCAGGAAGAGTTCGTCCGGCCCCACTGTCTGCCCCCACGCTGCCGCGGCATCGCGCAGCCGGGGCCAGGCCTGCCGGCTGGCGGTCGCCACGCCGAGGATCGCGTCCGAGTGGCCGACGATGTACTTGGTAGCCGCATGGATGGAGACGTCCACGCCCAGATCGAAGGGGCGCAGGTAGATCGGCGTGGCCCAGGTGTTGTCCATGACCACGAAGGCGCCGCAGCGGCGGGCCTCCCGCGCGATGGCGGGAATGTCCTGCATCTCGAAAGTGCCGGACCCCGGGGCCTCCAGGTACACCACGCGGGTCGCGGGCTGCAGCAGGTCGCGGATGCCGGCACCGATGGCGGGGTCGTAGAAATCCGCCGTGATGCCCAGCCGCGCGAGCGTGCCCTTGGCGAAGGCCCGCATGGGCCCATAGACGCAGTCGGGCAGCAGGACATGGTCGCCCGCACCGGCGAAGGCGAGCACGGCATGGGTGCAGGCCGCCAGGCCGGAGGGATACACCCGGGCGCGATAGCCACCCTCCAGCGAGGCCAGCATGTCCTCGAAGGCATGGGTGATGGGCGTGCCGAAGCGGCCGTAGGAGGCGTAGGGGTTGTCCGGCGTCTTCCTGGACTCCCACTGCTCCAGCGAGTCGGCAAGGATGGTCGAGCCCCGGTAGATGGGCATGTTGACCAGCCCGTGGTGCGCAGCGGGTTGCCGCCCTCCGTGCGTCAGCAGCGTGTCGGGCATGGGCGGATGGGATGGATGCGAGAGGATGCGGGCGTCGCCTGTCATGGGAGTGGATCCTCCTCAAGAAGCCCCGCGAATGGATTCCAAATCTGGCACCCTTCTTGCCTCATCTTGTAAATCCATCCTCATCTTCAGCGACCCAGGAGAATTTCCTTGCTCGACCGCCTCGACAAGCAGTTGCTTGCGGAGCTCCAGAGGGACGCATCCCTGTCCCTGCAGGAGCTGGGCGAGCGGGTCAATCTGAGCTCGACGCCCTGCTGGCGCCGGGTGCAGAAGCTGGAGCAGATGGGCTACATCCGCGGGCGCGTCGCTCTGCTGGAGCCGTCCCGGCTCAACGTCGGCGTCACCGTCTTCGTGGCCCTGCGCGGCGAGCACAACGATGCGTGGATGCGCAAGCTCTGCGACGTGGTCGACACCATTCCCGAGGTGGTCGAGTTCTACCGGATGAGCGGCGACACGGACTACCTGCTGCGCCTGGTGGTGCCGGACGTGAAAGGCTATGACCGCGTCTACAAGCGGCTGGTGGCCAACCTGGAGTTCAGCAGCGTGTCCTCCAGCTTCGCGATGGAGCAGATCAAGTACACCACGGCCCTGCCGCTGGACTACGTCTGAGGGGAGCGGTCCGCACGCCGTAGCGGCTCGGTGCGCCCAGGCCCCGCAGGGGCGGGCATCAATGCACCGGCGCCGCCCGCCGCACCCCCCGCGCCGCAGCCAGCTCGTGCACCGCCAGCGCCAACGCCCGCACGCCGGCCTCGATCTGCGCCCCCGAGATGGACGACAGCCGCAGCCGGAACTGCGGGCACGGATAAGGCGGCTGGTCGTAGAACACGCGCCCCGCCTCGATCAGCACGCCGTGGCCGCGCGCCACGTCGGCCAGCTCGGCCGAATCGAGCCAGTCCGGCCCTTCCACCCACACCGAGGCGCCGCCCTGCGGCGGCGTGAAGCGGAAGTCCGGCAGGTACTGCCGCAGCGCCTGCGCCACCCGCGCCAGGCGCTCCTGCATGATCTGGTTGACCCGCCGCGCATGCGACTCGTGGTGCCCCAGCGAGAGGAAGAGCGCATAGGCATGCTGCAGGAAGGCGCTGGGGTGACGCACCATCGCATGGCGCAGCACCCGCAGCTCGGCGATCAGTTCGCGCGAGGCCACGATGTAGCCCAGCCGCAGGGCCGGAGACAGGCTCTTGGAGAGCGAGCCGATGTAGATCACCCGCCCGCCCGTGTCCAGGCTCTTGAGCGCGGGCATGGGCATGCCGGCGTACAGGTTCTCGGCCTCGTAGTCGTCCTCGACGATGACGAAGTCCTGCAGCTCGGCCTTGCGCAGCAGCCACTGGCGGCGCTCCAGGCTCAGCGTGCGCGTCGTGGGGCTCTGGTGGCTGGGCGTGACGAAGACGTAGTCCACCTGCGGCATGGCGTCCACCACCAGGCCGTCGTCGTCCACTGCGATGTTGACGAAGCGCGGGTCGCGCACGCGAAAGGAGTTGCGCGCATGCGGATGGCCCGGCTCCTCGCAGCCCACGCGGGTGCGGGCATCGAACAGGGCCTCGGCCAGCAGGTAGAAGGCATGCTGCGAGCCCACGGTGATCAGGATCTCGTCGGCCAGCGCATAGACGCCACGCTTGGGCAGCAGGCGCTGGCGGATCTGCGTGACCAGGTCGTCCACGTCCACCTGCTCGAAGTCGGGCGTCCAGTGCGGCAGTTGCACCCGCGCCAGGCTGCGCAGGCAGCATTCGCGGAAGTCGTCGGTGGGAAAGAGCTCCGGGTCGTAGGTGCCGTAGACGAACTGGTAGGGATAGTCGTGCCAGCGCTCGGGCTTGGCCAGCGTGGGCCGGTCGCGCTGCGAGCGCAGCACGCGGGCGCGCCAGTCGGGTGGGCGCGGCGTGCTGCCGGCCGCCGCCTCGGGCGCAAAGGGATTGGCTTCTGCCGGCGCGGCCTGCAGCGGCGAGGCATCGGCAGCCACGAACACGCCGCGCCGCGGGCGCGCCTCCAGAAAGCCTTCTTCCACCAGCTGCTCATAGGCCGCCGTGACCGTGTTGCGGCTGAGGGACAGAGCCTGCGCCAGGTCGCGCGAGGAGGGCAGGGGCGTGCCCGGGCCCAGGCGTCCGTCGAGGATGGCCTGCACGATCACCGCCCGCAGCCGCACCTGGATCGGCAGGCCGGGCTGCTCCGGCAGGCGGAAGAGGCGGGCCCACAGCGGGCGGGACGGGTCGTCGGTACTGGGCATCGGTGATGGGTTGAGGGTTGCGTGCGCATGCACACAAGCGGGGCGTGCTCACGCTGTTGGTGCGCGGCTGGCCTGCCGTGGCGTGGGCGATGGGCCGCCTCTGGCTCTATGGCGCCACGCGGCCGCTTCCTAGACTGGATTGCATCTTTCGCGCCACGCCCTGCCCGCTGCTCCTGCCATGACTTCTGCCTCTTTTTCCCCCGTCACCGTGGAGATGCTCGCCGCCTTCTCCGACGCCTGGAACCGCCACGACCTGCCCGCGCTGATGGGCTTCATGCATGCCGACTGCGTGTTCGAGACCGCCGCCGGTCCCGAGGCCTGCGGCGCCCGCCACATCGGCCCCGAAGCCGTGGCCGTGGCCTTCGAGGCGGCCTGGAAGAACTTCCCCGACGCGCAGTGGCGCAACGGCCGGCATTTCGTGGCCGGCGAGCGCGGTGTCTCGGAATGGACCTTCACCGGCACCGCCGCCGACGGCTCGCGCGTCGAAGCCGATGGCGTGGACGTGTTCACCTTCAAGGACGGAAAGATCCTGGTGAAGAACGCCTTCCGCAAGATGCGCCCCGCGCTGCCCAAGGCCTGAGCCAAGTCGGAGCACCGCCCCATGGCCATCACCACGCCACGCGAAGTCTTCGCGCCCTACGACCCGGCCTACGACCCGCTGGTCTCGGCCGGCCCCGGCCACAACCGCGACTACGCGCCCACCTACTGGGCCGCCACCGCCGGCACGCCGCCGGACGACGACGGCCCCATCACTGCCGACGTGGATGCGGACGTGGTCATCATCGGCTCGGGCTTCACCGGCCTGGCCGCGGCCCTGTTCCTGGCGAAAGAGCACGGCATCAAGGCCACGGTGCTCGAAGCCAACCGCGTGGCCTGGGGCTGCACCAGCCGCAACGGCGGCCAGGGCCAGAACGCCAGCGGCCGGCTCTATCGCTCGCAGTGGATCGAGCGCTGGGGCCTGGACGTGGCGAAGAAGCTCGACGCCGAGATCCGCTTCGGCTTCCAGACCTTCGCCGACCTGGTGGCGCAGATCGACTGCGACGCGCAGCCGGGCGGCCACCTGTTCGTGGCGCACCGCGAGAAGAAGATGGACTTCCTGCGCCGGGAGACCGAGGTGATGCGCCAGCACTTCGGCTACGACGCCCGCATGCTCAGCGCCGAGGAAGTGCGCCGCGACTGGTGCGGCGACCAGGACGCCAAGGGCGCGCAGTACGAGTCCGAAGGCATCTCGGTGCATCCGCTCAAGCTGGCCCACGGCTACCTGAAGATGGCCCGCGAGCTGGGCGCCCGCGTGCACCCGGCCAGCCCGGTCATCGGCTGGGAGACGAAGAACGGCGTGCACCACCTGCGCACGCCCGGCGGCACGGTGCGGGCGCGCGCCGTGGGCATCGCCACCGGCGCGTACACGGCGCCGGGCCTGTACCCGGGGCTGAAGAACCGCTACTTCCCGGTGCTGTCCAACTCCATCGTCACGCGCCCGCTCACGCCGGCCGAGCTGGAGGCCACCGGCTTCAAGACGCGCATCGCCATCACCGACACGCGCACGCTGCGCTTCTATTACCGCCTGCTGCCCGACAACCGCGTGCAGATCGGCAGCCGCAGCGCCATCACCGGCGCCGACGCGCACCGCGAGGCGCACTACCGTCTGCTCACCGAGGGCCTGGCGCGCAAGTTTCCGGCGCTCAAGGACATCGAGATCGCCCACTCCTGGTGGGGCTGGGTGGACGTGAGCCACGACATGATGCCCCGCATCGTGCAACCCGATGCCGCGCAGCAGGTCTTCTACGCGCTGGGCTACGGCGGCAACGGCGTTTCGTTCTCGGCCCATGCGGGCCGCCGCATGGCGCAGCGCATCGCCGGCCAGGCCGATGCCGCCTTCGGCCTGCCCATCTACCAGGGCGCGCTGCCCTTTCCGGCGCAAGGCGAATGGGCGGCGCCTTTCCGCCGCCTGGGCCAGAGCTTGCTCTACCGCTGGTACTGGCTGCGCGACGAAGTGATCTGAGCCGCGACGTCTCCTCTCTTTCCATTCGATCCAGGAGTGCATTCCATGACCACCCCGTTCCTCACCCGCCGTGCCCTGTCGCTGGCCGCGGCCGCGCTGCTGGCTGGCAGCAGCCTGCTCGGCACCGCTGCCCAGGCCCAGGAGATCAAGAAGGGCGGCACGCTGGTGATCGGCACCACGCAGGCGCCGCGGCACCTCAATGGTGCCGTGCAGTCGGGCATCGCCACGGCCGTACCTTCGACCCAGCTCTTCGCCAGCCCGCTGCGCTTCGACGACAAGTGGAACCCGCAGCCCTACTTGGCCGAAAGCTGGAAGCTGGCGGAGGACGGCAAGTCGCTCACGCTCAACCTGCGCAAGGACGCCGTCTTCCACGACGGCAAACCCATCACCTCGGAGGACGTGGCCTTCTCCATCATGGCCATCAAGGCCAACCACCCCTTCTCGACCATGCTCGCGCCGGTGGAGAAGGTGGAGACGCCCAACCCCACCACCGCCATCATCCGCATGAGCACGCCGCATCCGGCCATCGTGCTGGCGATGTCGCCGGCGTTGTGCCCGATCATGCCCAAGCACATCTACGGCGACGGCACCGACCTCAAGAACAACCCGCGCAACAGCCAGAACCTGGTGGGCTCGGGGCCCTTCAAGCTGGTGGAGTTCAAGGCCGGGCAGCGCGTGGTGATGGAGAAGTTCGACAAGTTCTTCCTGCCCGGCAAGCCCTACCTCGACAAGATCATCCTGAACATCGTGCCCGACACGCAGAGCCTGGTGCTGGGCCTGGAGCGCGGCGACCTGCAGATGCTGCCCTACGCCGCCGGCGCGGTGGACCTCAAGCGCCTGAAGGCCAATCCCAACCTGGTGATGACCGACAAGGGCTTCGAGGGCATCGGCCCCATCAACTGGCTGGCCTTCAACACCGCCAAGAAGCCGCTGAACGACGTCAACGTGCGCAAGGCCATCGCCTATGCCATCGACAAGAACTTCATCACCAAGGCGCTGATGGGCGGCTTCGCCACCGTGGACGACGGCCCCATCGTGCCGGGCAGCCCCTTCGCCGTGCCCGACCTGGTGAAGTACCCGCTGGACCTGAAGAAGTCGGCCGAGCTGCTGGACGCCGCGGGCCTCAAGCCGGGCGCGGGCGGCGAGCGCTTCAAGCTCACCATCGACTACATCCCCGGCAACGACGAGCAGCAGAAGAACGTGGCCGAGTACCTGCGCTCGCAGCTCAAGAAGGTGGGCATCGGCGTGGAGGTGCGCGCCTCGGCCGACTTTCCGGCCTGGGCCAAACGCGTCGCCAGCCGCGACTTCGACATGACCATGGACACGGTCTTCAACTGGGGCGATCCGGTCATCGGCGTGCACCGCACCTACCTGTCGACCAACATCAAGCCCATCGTCTGGACCAACACGCAGGACTATGCCAACCCCAAGGTGGACGAGCTGTTGAATGCGGCCGGCGGCATCATGGACCCGGTCAAGCGCAAGGCCTACTACGCCACCTTCCAGAAGATCGTGACGGACGAGGTGCCCATCGTCTACATCAACCTGGCGCCCTACCACACGGTGGCCAGCAAGCGCGTGGGCAACCTGCCGACCAGCATCTGGGGTCCCGCATCGCCCATGGATGAAGTCTTCCTGAAGTGAGCCGGCCATGAAGCTGCTCAAGCCCCTGGCCTCGCGGCTGCTCCAGGCCCTGGGCCTGGTGCTGGCCGTGGTGGTGCTCAACTTCGCGCTGGTGCATGCCGCGCCCGGCGATCCGGTGGAGACCATCGCCGGCATGAGCGGCGGCATGTCCGAGGAGCTGAAGGCCGAGCTGCGCCAGTCCTACGGCCTGGACCGGCCGCTGCCGGTGCAGCTGGGCATCTACCTCGCGCGGGTGGCCCGGCTGGACCTGGGCCAGTCCTACATCTTCAACCTGCCGGTGGTCGAGCTGATCGCCGAGCGCATCCCGGCCACGCTGCTGCTGGTGCTGAGCTCGGTGGTCTGCGCCTTCCTCATCGGCACTGCGCTGGGCGTGCTGGCCGCGCGCAAGCCCAACGGCTGGCTGTCGCAGGCGATCACGGTGTTCTCGCTGGTGGGCTTCGCGGCGCCGGTGTTCTGGAGCGGGATGATGCTGATGATCCTGTTCGCCTCGGTGTGGCCGATCCTGCCGGTGTCGGACATGCGCTCGGTGGACAGCGATGGCCGCGGCCTGGCCGGCGTGATCGACGTGCTGTGGCACCTGGTGCTGCCCATGTTCACGCTGTCGATGGTGTACCTGGCGCAGTACAGCCGGCTGGCCCGCGCCAGCATGCTGGAGGTGCTGGGCGCCGACTTCATCCGCACCGCCCGGGCCAAGGGCCTGGCCGAGGGCGTGGTGCTCTACAAGCATGCGCTGCGCAATGCGGTGCTGCCGGTGGTCACGGTGCTGGGCCTGCAGTTCGGCAATGTGCTGGCGGGCGCCATCCTGGTCGAGACGGTCTTCAACTGGCCCGGCCTCGGTCGCCTGGCCTACGAGTCGGTGCTGCGGCGGGACTACCCGACCATCCTGGGCGTGCTGCTGCTGTCGGCGGTGGTGGTGCTGGTGATGAACCTGCTGACCGATCTCTGCTACCGCCTGATCGACCCTCGCATCAAGAGCAAGTAAGCGATGTCCGCCCTTCCCATCTCCCCTGGCGAGCCCACACCGGCCGCCATGCCGCTGCCGGCCGCGCCCTCGCCCGCGCGCGAGGCGCTGGCCATGTTCATGCGCAATCCGGCCGCGGTGGCCGGGCTGGTGCTGCTGTCGCTCATCGTGCTGGTCTCCGTCGTCGGGCCGTGGCTGGTGCAGGCCGATCCCTTCGAGATCCGCGGCGCGCCGCTCAGCCCGCCGGGCACCGAGGACGTGTGGCTGGGCACCGACCAGCTGGGCCGCGATGTCGGCATCGCCCTGCTCTATGGTGGGCGCGCCACGCTGCTGGTGGGCGCGGTGGCGGCGCTGCTGTCGGTCACCATCGGCGTCACGCTGGGCGCATTGGCCGGCTTCTACGGCGGCCGGGTCGATGCGCTGCTGATGCGCGTGACGGAGTTCTTCCAGGTGCTGCCGGCGCTGCTCTTCGCCATGGTGGTGGTCACGCTGTTCTCGCCCAGCCTGCTGACGGTGGTGCTGTCCATCGGCCTGGTGAGCTGGCCGGGCACCGCGCGGCTGACGCGGGCCGAGTTCATGAAGGTGCGCGACCTGGAGTTCGTGCGGGCCGAGCGCGCCATCGGCGCCGGCAACGCGCGGCTGATCTGGAAGGTGATCCTGCCCAACACCATCGCGCCGCTGGTCGTCTCGGCCACGCTGGCGGTGGGCGCGGCCATCCTGTTCGAGGCCGGGCTGTCCTTCCTGGGCCTGGGCGATCCGAACCTGATGAGCTGGGGAATGATGATCGGCAGCAGCCGGCAGTACGTGCTCTCGGCCTGGTGGGCGGTGGCGATCCCCGGCGTGGCGATCTTCCTGACCGTGCTGGCCGTGAGCCTGATCGGCGATGGGCTCAACGATGCGTTGAACCCCAAATTGCGGGAGCGTTGAGATGACTTCCCCCCTTCTCCAGGTCAACGACCTGCGTGTCGAGTTCGCCACCCGCCGCGGCAAGGCGATGGTGCTCAACGGCGTGAGTTTCGAGGTGCACGCAGGCGAGACGCTGTGCGTGGTCGGCGAGTCCGGCTGCGGCAAGAGCATGACGGCGCTGGCCATCCTGGGCCTGGTGCCGCAGCCGCCGGGCCGCGTGGCCGGCGGCGCGGTGCGTTTCCAGGGCCAGGACCTGGTGCACGCCACGCCCGAGCGGATGCGCGCGGTGCGGGGCAACCGCATCTCCATGATCTTCCAGGAGCCCATGACCTCGCTCAACCCGGTCTACACCGTGGGCGAGCAGATCGCCGAGTCGCTCCGCCTGCATGCGCAACTGGACCGCCGCGCCGCCCATGCGCGTGCCATCGAGATGCTGCGCCAGGTGGGCATTCCCGCGCCCGAGCGGCGCGTCGACGAATACCCGCACCAGCTCTCCGGTGGCATGCGCCAGCGCGTGATGATTGCCATGGCGCTGGCCTGCCGGCCCGACATCCTGATCGCCGACGAGCCCACCACGGCGCTGGATGTGACGGTGCAGGCCCAGATCTTCGACCTGCTGCGCGAGCTGCAGCGCGAGCGCGGCACGGCCATCGTGCTCATCACCCACGACATGGGCGCCGTGGCCGAGATGGCCGACCGCGTGATGGTGATGTACGCCGGTCGCGTGATCGAGCAGGGCCGGGCGGACGAGGTGCTGGGCGCGCCGCAGCACCCGTACACGCAGGGCCTGATCGCCTGCCTGCCCGAGCTGGGCAGCAGCCAGGCCGAGGGGCGCACCGAGTTGGCCGAGATCCCCGGCGTGGTGCCCTCGCTGTGGGAGCTGGGCCAGGGCTGCGCCTTCCGCGAGCGCTGCCCGCATGCCCATGCCCGCTGCGCGGCCGAGGTGCCGCCCATGTTCGAGGCCGAGGGTGCGCCCGGCCACGGCGCCGCCTGCTGGCTGCTGGCCGAGGCGGACGCGGCCCCGCCGGTGCAGGCCGCTGCGGCGCACGCCTGAAGACCCGCGCAGGTGCTGCCATGAGCCAACTCATTCCCTTCCCCAACATGCCCGCTCCCGTCACGCCACCGCCGCCGGTGCTGCTGTCCGTCACCGACCTCAAGGTGCATTTCCCCAGCGCCGGTGGCCGCGTGGTGCGTGCGGTGGACGGCGTGAGCTTCGAGCTGCGCCGCGGCACCACGCTGGCCGTGGTGGGTGAGTCCGGCTCGGGCAAGACCACCACCGCCCTGGCCGTGATGCGGCTCGCGCCCATCACCGAGGGCGGCATCCGCCTGGGCACCACCGAGCTCAGTCTGGTCAATGGCGAGAACCTGCGCCGCGCGCGCAGCCGGCTGCAGATGGTCTTCCAGGACCCGTATTCCTCGCTCAACCCGCGCCAGCGCGTGGGCGATGCGGTGCGCGCGCCGCTGGACCTGATGAAGATCGGCACGCCCGCCGAGCGCGCCGCCCGCGTGGACGAGCTCTTCCACGCCGTCGGCCTGCGGCCCGAGCAGCAGCACCTGTTCCCGCACCAGTTCTCGGGCGGGCAGCGCCAGCGCATCAACATCGCGCGCGCCCTGGCCACCAACCCGGAGCTGGTGGTCTGCGACGAGCCGGTCTCGGCGCTGGACATCGCGATCCGCGCGCAGATCCTCAACCTGCTCGCGCGGCTGCAGCGCGAGCTGGGGCTGACGTACCTGTTCATCTCGCACGACATGGCGGTGGTCGAGCACATCTGTGACGAGATCGCCGTCATGTACCTCGGCCAGATCGTGGAGCGCGCGCCGCGCCGCACCTTCTTCGCCCAGCCGCTGCATCCCTACAGCGTGGCGCTGATGTCGGCCGTGCCCACGGTGCGCGGCGGCCGCGCGCGGGCGGCGCAGCGCATCCGGCTGGTGGGCGATCCGCCCAGCCCGCTCGATCCGCCCGCGGGCTGCCGCTTCGCCGGCCGCTGTCCGGTGGCCGAGCCGGCCTGCGGCCAGCCGCAGCAGCTGCGCGAGGTGCAGCCCGGCCACTGGGTGGCCTGCCACAAGGTCTCGCTGCAGGCGGGCCGGCCGGTGCCGCCGCTGGCGCTGCCGGATGCCGCCTGAGGCAGCCCGAGGCCGACCTGAACATTTCCACGCCGTGGCCACTGCACAGCGGCCCTGGCCCTTCATCCGACACCACGACCCCATGTCCCCCATCACCGTCTTCCAGGCCCGCCAGATCCTCACCATGAACCCGCGCCAGCCGCAGGCCACGCATGTGGCCGTGCGCGAGGGGCGCATCCTGGGGGTGGGCGACCTGGCGCGCATGCAGGCCTTCGGCGACTTCACGCTCGACACGCGCTATGCCGACCAGGTGCTGATGCCCGGCCTGGTCGAAGGCCATTCGCACCTCATGGCCGGCGGGCTGTGGAAGTTCAGCTTCGTCGGCTTCCATGCGCGCACCTCGCCCGACGGCCGCGTGTGGGAGGGCTGCCGCAACTTCGACGAGGTGATCGCCCGCCTGCGCGCCGCTGACGCTGCGCTCACCGACCCCAAGGCCCCGCTGCTGGCCTGGGGCTTCGACCCGCTCTTCTTCGGCACCGAGCGCATGACGGTGGAGCACCTGGACCAGGTCTCCACCACGCGGCCCGTGGTCATCCTGCATGCCAGCCAGCACCTGATGAACGTCAACCGCGCCGCACTGGCCGCGGCCGGCATCGACCGCGACACCGACATCGAGGGCATCGCCCGCTTCGCCGACGGCGAGCCCAGCGGCGAGCTGCAGGAGTTCGCGGCCATGTTCCCCATCACGCGGCTGGTGGGCAACATCTTCCGCATCACCGGTTCGTCGCCGGAGAGCCTGCGCCTGTTCGGGCAGATGGCGCGGCTGGCCGGCGTGACCACCGCCACCGACCTGGTCAACGACCTGGCCGAGCCCAACCATGCGGCCATGATGCAGGTCACCGGCGAGCCCGGCTTTCCGGTGCGGCTGGTGCCGGCCTACCTGTGCTTGGACGGCAGCCTCAACCGCACGCAGGGCGCCGCGCGCATCCGCCAGCGGCAGGCCGAGGCCGAAGGCAATGCCAAGCTGCACTACGGCCTGGTCAAGATCGTGGCCGACGGCTCCATCCAGGGCTTCACCGCCCGTGTGCGCTGGCCGGGCTATCACAACGGCGCGCCCAACGGCATCTGGATCCTGCCGCCAGCGGAGCTCAAGGCCGCCATCCGCGACTTCCATGCGCAGGGCTTCCAGCTGCACATCCACACCAACGGTGACGAGGCCACCGAGTTGGCGCTGGACGGCATCGAGGAGGCCCTGGCCGCGCACCCGCGCGCCGACCACCGCCACACGCTGCAGCACTGCCAGATGGCCGACGCGGCGCAGTTCCGCCGCATGGCCACGCTGGGCGTGTGCGCCAACCTGTTCGCCAACCACATCTACTACTGGGGCGAGGCGCATCTGGCCCAGACCATGGGCCCCGACCGCGCCTTCCGCATGGACGCCTGCGCCACCGCGCTGGCGCACGGGGTGCCGCTGGCCATCCATTCCGACGCGCCCATCACGCCGCTTGCGCCGCTGTTCACCGCCTGGTGCGCCGTCAACCGGCTCACGTCCAGTGGCCGCGTGCTTGGCGAGGCCGAGCGCATCGGCGTGCCCGAGGCGCTGTGGGCCATCACCCAGGGCGCGGCCTACACCCTGGGCCTGGACGACCGCATCGGCTCCATCGAGGTCGGCAAATGGGCCGACTTCTGCGTGCTGGACGAGAGCCCGCTGGTCGTGGCGCCCGAGGCGCTCAAGGACCTGCGCGTGGCCGGCACGGTGATCGGCGGCGTGCCGACCGAGGCGGCCGCGTGAAGGGGCTTGCTGGGTGCGTGCGGCGGCGCGGGATGCAGGCATGAGGCCGCGCATCCCGCTCACCGTCATCGGCGGCTTCCTGGGCGCCGGCAAGACCACGCTGCTCAACCACCTGCTCGCGCAGTCGGGCGACCGGCGCATCGCCGTGCTGGTCAACGACTTCGGCGCCATCAACATCGACCGCGCGCTCATCGCCAGCGAAGAGGCCGGCGCCATCGAGCTGACCAACGGCTGCGTCTGCTGCGCCATCGGCGACGACCTGACCACCGCGCTCATCGGCCTGATCGAAAGGCACGAGCCGCCCGATGCCATCGTGATCGAGGCCAGCGGCGTCTCCGACCCCTGGCGCATCGCGCAGGTAGGCCTGGCCGATCCGGCGCTGGCGCTGGACGCCGTGCTGGTGCTGGCCGATGCCACCGTGCTGCGCGAACAGGCGGCGGACCCGTTGCTGACCGACAGCATCCGGCGGCAGCTGGATGCGGCGGACCTGCTGGTGCTGAACAAGACCGACCTGGTCGACGAAGCCGCGCTGTCTGGCCTGCGTGCATGGCTGGATGCCGAATGGCCAGCCACGCCGCGCATCGAGACCGTGCAGGCCCGCGTGCCGTCCGCGCTGCTGCAGGCACCGCGCCTGCCGCGGGCGGACGAAGGTGCCGCGCACTGCGCGGCCTGCGGTGGCGAGCACGGCCACGTGCATGCGGACCACCACCGGCCCGCGCACGACGCGCGGGACGCCGACGCGCTGCACGCTCACCACGACCACGGCGACGTGGACCATGCCCAGCTCTTCGAGACCTGGGCCCTGCGCGATGCGCCGGTCTTCCATGCGCCGGCCCTGCGTGCGCTGCTCAAGGCCATGCCGGCTGGCGTGCTCCGCCTCAAGGGCCTGGTGCGCACCGACGCGCATGCGGGCCTGGTGGAGCTGCAGTTTGCCGGCCGCCATGGCGCGCTGCGCGCCGCGCCCGGCACCGCGCCGGAGATCGCCGACACGATGGTCGCCATCGGCCTGCGCGGCCACCTGCCGGCGCACGAGCTGGCGCAACGCCTGCAGGCCGCCGCCGCCGTGAAGGAGGCCGCATGACGCGCCCCGCGCAAAGCTTCGCCGGCCTGGACCTGCTCGCCGCCCTGGGCGTGGTCGTCATCTGGGGCCTCAACTTCGTGGCGATGAAGTATTCGCTGCGCGACTTCACGCCCTTCCAGCTGGGCTTCTTCCGCTATGTGTTCGCGGTGTTGCCGCTCGTCTTCATCGTGCCGCGGCCACGCCTGTCCTGGCGCTGGCTGGTGCCGGCAGGCCTCGCGCAGCTGGGCCAGTTCGGCCTGCTGTTCGTGGCGCTCCAGGTGGGCATGACGGCGGCCCTGGCCTCGGTGCTGATGCAGACGCAGGTCTTCTTCACCACGCTGCTGGGCGTGGCCCTGCTGGGCGAGCGGCTGTCCGGGCCGCTGCGCGCCGGGCTGGTGCTGGCGGCCGTGGGCCTGCTGTGCTTCGGCCTCAACTTCGCGGGCGGCAGTGCCACGGCCGGCATCACCGTGCTGGGCCTGGTGCTGAACCTGGGCGGCGCCTTCATGTGGGCCGCCTCCAACATCGTGGCGCGCAAGGCCCAGGCCGCGCAGCCGGGCTACGACCCGCTGCAGTTCGTGGTGTGGATGTCGCTTGTGCCCATCCTGCCCTTCGGCCTGATGGCCTGGTTCTTCGAGCCCGCGGCCACGCACGACCAGTGGCGGCACGCCAGCCTGGGCGGCTGGCTGGGCGTGGCCTACCTGGGCTGGTTCGCCACCATCGTGGCCTATGCCATGTGGACCGGCCTGCTCAAGCGCCATCCCGCCAACCGTGTGGCGCCCTTCAGCCTGGGCGTGCCCGTGATCGGGCTCGCCGCCGGCATGCTGACCCTGGGCGAGCACGTCACGGCCTGGCAATGGGCGGGCAGCGCCTGCGTGGTGGCGGCCCTGGGCGTGGTGATGTTCGGTGGGCGCTGGAGGAAGTAAAGGCACCCCCCAAGCCGCTTCGCGTCTCCCCCCTCTCTGGCGCCTTCGGCTTGGAGGGGGCGCACCCAGTGGCCTGGCGGAGCCAGTTCCACGGGTGCCCTGGCATGGCCTGCTCCGCG
This sequence comes from Pseudacidovorax sp. 1753, assembly GCF_040544975.1. Taxonomy (NCBI): domain Bacteria; kingdom Pseudomonadati; phylum Pseudomonadota; class Betaproteobacteria; order Burkholderiales; family Comamonadaceae; genus Pseudacidovorax; species Pseudacidovorax sp. 1753. The sequence continues at coordinate 47,470 of NZ_JBEPKY010000013.1, forward strand.
GCCACTTGATTCCGAGATGTGGCCCTATCCCTCTCCCTCTCCCGCCAGGGGCAAGGGGTTCTCGGCGACGACACAATCGCCCGCCATGGAGACACTCACCCGCCGCCAATGGGCGCTGCTCATTCCGCTGACCATCGCCTGGGGCATCAACTGGCCGATCATGAAGGTGGGGGTGACCGATCTGCCGCCCCTGACCTTCCGCGCCACGTCGCTGTGGCTGGGGGTGCCGGTGCTGGCGGTGGTGCTGCTGGCGATGCGTCTGCCCTTCCGTGTGCCGCGTCGCCACTGGCCCGAGCTGCTGTGGCTGTCGGCCACCAACATGTTCGTCTGGCACGTGTGCATCATCATCGCGCTGCGCCACCTGTCGGGCGGACGCGCGGCCATCCTGGGCTACACCATGCCGGTGTTCTCGGCCATCCTGGGCGCCATGCTCTTCAGTACCCGGCTGTCGGCGCGTGCCTGGATGGGCGTTGCTGCCGCGGCATTGGGCGTGACCTTCCTGCTGTGGCACGAGTTCACCGGCCTGGCCGGCAGCCCGGGCTTCGTGGCCCTGGCGCTGGGGGCTGCCGCCACCTGGGCGCTGGGCACGCAGCTGCTGCGGCGCACGCAAATGCCGGTGCCCACGCTGACGCTGTCCTTCTGGATGACCACGCTCACGGCCATCGTGATGGGCGGGCTGTCGGCGCTGGCCGAGCGTTCCGGCTGGCATATGCCCAGCCCCGGGGCGTGGGGCGCCATCGTCTACAACGCCGTGGTGATCTTCGGCTTCGCCCACGTCGCCTGGTTCGTGCTGGCCCGGGGCCTGCCGCCGGTCGCCTCGACCCTCAGCGTGATGATGATCCCGGTGCTGGGCGTTCTCAGCAGCGCGCTCTGGCTGGGCGAGGCCATCTACTGGCAGGACTGGCTGGCCATGACCTTGCTGATGGTGGCCATCGCCGCCGTGCTGCTGCCGGCGCGCGCCAGGGCCTGAGAGGGGCGCAGCAACAGCCCCGCGCCGCCTGCCTCAGCCGGCGGCGCGCAGCGTGTCCGAGGGCGACTCGCCGAAGCGCAGGCGGTAGGCCTGCGCAAAGCGGCTCAGGTGCGCGAAGCCGCAGTCCAGCGCCACGGCGGCGACGGTGATGCCGTCCTCGCCCGCGCGCAGGCGCTGGCGGGCGCGCTCCAGCCGCAGGTCGCGCAGGGTCTGCATGGGGCTCTCGTCGCGCACGCGGCGGAAGGCGTCGAGCAGCGTGCGCACCGATACACCGGCGGCCGCCGCGATGTCGGCCAGGCGCAGAGGCTCGTCGGCATGCGATTCCATGTGGGCCACCGCGCGCCGCACGCAGGCCGCCTGGCTGGGGCCCGCACCGGCACCCGCGGGCCGGGCCGCGATGCGCAGCGGCACGTCGTCGGTCCAGGGCTGGCCGGCGAGCAGCAGGTGCACCAGCAGGCGCTCCATCTCGGCCGCGACGATGGGGCTGGCCTGCACCGCCTGCATCAGGGCCTCGGAACTCAGCAGCAGGTGCAGCTGGGCGCGCCAGGCCTGCAGGGCCGGGCGCTGCAGGTCCAGCGCACTGTCGAAGCGCAACGGCCGGCCGGTGTGCGATTCCAGCATGCGGCGGTCCAGCCGCAGCACGAACTGCTCGCAGTCGGGCGACAGGTCGGCCAGGAAGCGGCTGCCGGGTGCGCACACCATGCCATGGTGGCCATCGGCCTGCAGCGGCCGGTCGTCGGCCAGCACCTCGGCATGGCCCTGCAGGCAGAACATGAGCAGGTGGTAGTCCTCCACAGGGGACACGTCCACCCGCGTGGTCTCGCCGAAGCGGATGGTGCCCAGGCCGATGCCGCCCACGCGCACGAAGTCCATGTGCGAGCGTCCGCCGCGTGGCCGCTCCAGCGCCTGCAGCCGGTGCGGCTGCATCACGCGCGAGATGCGCTCGCGCGCATCGTCCAGGTCCGAGGACTCGAACAGGCGGTGCGCACGCAGCAGCCCCGGCGCGAAGGCGCCAGGGGCGATGGACGGGTCGGCGAAGGGGGAGGCGGCGGCTGGACGCATGGTCTGGCGGGGCTTCCGATCAGGACCTGATGCAGCGCAAGAAGCGCGCCAGCCGTTTGTGGCAGCCGCCGGTGCCCGCGTCCGCCGCAAGTCCTGCGCGATCTGGACATCCGTGGCACCGATCCCGCGCGATTCGGATAGCCGCCGCCGCAGCGGCCTTCGACCATGCGGCCCATGACGCCCGGCCCTTGCCGGGCCCGCACAAGGAAGGAGTTCTTGCCATGAATCAACCGGTCGATCCTGGTGCACTGCAGGCCGCAGCCGCCGAGCAGCAGCAGCGCGTGGTGCACTTTCCGCAGGCCGACGGCTCGCGCGTGCCCTATGCCGTGTTCAGCTCGCAGGAGGTCTTCGAGCGCGAGCAGGAGCGCATCTACCGCGGCCCCACCTGGAGCTTCGTCGCGCTGGAGGCGGAGATCCCGAACCCCGGCGACTACAAGAGCACCTTCGTCGGCGACACGCCCGTGGTGGTGACCCGCGCGCCCGACGGCGAGCTGGCCTGCTGGGTCAACCGCTGCGCCCACCGCGGCGCGATGGTCTGCCGCAATGCGCGCGGCAACGCCAAGGTGCACACCTGCGTCTACCACCAGTGGGGCTTCAGCGCCAAGGGCGACCTGCAGGGCATTCCCTTCAAGCGCGGGCGCGACGGCGCGCCGGGCATGCCGCCGGACTTCGACAACAAGGCGCACGGCCTGCGCAAGCTGCGCGTGGACAGCTACAAGGGCCTGGTCTTCGCCAGCTTCAGCGACGAGGCGCCCACGTTGGCCGACTACATCGGCGAGCAGATGCGGCCCTGGGTGGACCGCGTGATGCACAAGAAGGTGGTGTACCTCGGCTGCACCCGCCAGTACGCCCGCAGCAACTGGAAGCTCTACTACGAGAACGTGAAGGACCCGTACCACGCGAGCCTGCTGCACCTGTTCCACACCACCTTCAACATCTTCCGCGTGGGCATGAAGGCGCGCTCGATGGCCGACAGGACGCACGGCCTGCACAGCATCATCACCGCCACCAACATCGAGGAAGAGGCCGACACCGCCACCGCCTACAAGCAGCAGGCGATCCGTTCGATGGACGACGGTTTCCACCTGGAGGACGCCTCGGTGCTCGGCTTCATCTCGGAGTACGAGGAAGACTGCACCAACCACATCCAGACCATCTTTCCGCAGCTGGTGCTGCAGCAGATCCACAACACGCTGGTGGCGCGGCAGGTGCTGCCCAAGGCGCCGGGCGAGTTCGAGCTGGTCTTCCACTTCTTCGGCTACGAGGACGACACGCCCGAGCTGCGCGCGCTGCGCATCAAGCAGGCCAACCTGGTGGGACCGGCAGGCTTCATCTCGATGGAGGACACCGAGGCCACCGAGCTGGTGCAGCGCGGCACCGCGCGCGATGCCGACGCCACCTCGGTGCTGGACCTGGGCCGCACCGACCCGAACCGGGAGGACACCATGATCACCGAGAACCTGATCCGGAAGTTCTGGACCGGCTACCAACGACTCATGGGGTATTGAGATGAGCACCGTGATGGAAGCCCCCCAGACCGCTGCTGCTGCCGCAGCGCCCGATGTCGACATCGCCCTGTGGTTCCAGATCCACCAGCTCAATGAGCGCTACTGCGCCCTGCTGGACAACGACCGGCTGGAGGACTGGACGGCCCTGTTCACCGAGGACTGCCTCTACGAGATCGTGCCCAAGGAGAACGCCGACATGGGCCTGCCCATCGGCCTCGTGCACTGCACCAGCGCGGGCATGCTGCGCGACCGCGTGGTGGCGCTGCGCCACGCCAACATCTACGAGTCGCACAGCTACCGCCACATGACCAGCGGGCTCACGATCACCGCGGTCGACGCGCAGACCGTGACGGCCGAGTCCTCGTACGTGGTGGTGCAGACGCGCACGAACGGCGAGTCCTTCATCTTCCAGGCCGGCCGCTACCTCGATCGCCTCGTGCGCACGCCCGCGGGCTGGCGCTTTGCGCAGCGGCGCGTGGTGTACGACACCTCGCGCGTCCTCACGCTGCTGGCCACGCCCATCTGATCGATCCGCAGGCGCGCGACGCCATCGGGCCGGACCCGATGGCATGCCGATTGCTGACAGCCGTCCATTCATTCACGCATTCCCCGGAGAGGAAGCCCATGACCCCCCTTCGCACCCGGCCGCTGCTCGCTGCCGCCCTGGCCCTGGCCTTCGCCACGCCCGCCCTGGCCGCCGACCCCATCAAGGTCGGCCTGGCGCTCGACATCTCCGGCCCCTTCGCGGCCGGCGGTGCCGAGACGCGCGACGCCATCAACCTGGCGATCAAGCTGCTCGACAACAAGCTGGGCGGCTACCCGGCCGAATTCATCCAGGCCGACACGGCGGGCAGCCCCGACCAGGCCAAGCAGATCGTCGACCGCTTCATCCAGCAGAACAAGGTCGACTTCTTCACCGGCCCCACGCCCTCGAACGTGGCGCTGGCCGTGGGCCCGGCGCTGTTCGCGGCCAAGGTGCCCTTCATCACCAGCAACCCCGGCCCCAGCCAGTACGCGGGTGCGCAGTGCAACCCCTACTTCTTCGGCCAGAGCTACCAGAACGACACCTGGGACGAGGCCGCCGGCCAGTGGGCCAGCGACCAGGGCCTGAAGAGTGCCTTCATCCTCGCGCCCAACTACCCCGCCGGTCGTGACCACCTGACAGGCTTCAAGCGCCTGTACAAGGGCCAGGTGGTGGCCGAGGTCTACGGCAAGGTGGGCCAGCTGGACTATGCGGCCGAGCTGGCGCAGATCCGCGCTGCCAAGCCCGAGGCGGTGTTCTTCTTCCTGCCCGGCGCCATGGGCATCAACTTCATCAAGCAGTTCGTGGCCTCGGGCCTGTCGAAGGACGTGCGGCTGGTGACCAACCCCGCCTCGGCCGACGAGGACACCATCGCCGCCGTGGGCGAGCCCATGCTGGGCCTGTTCTCCACCTCGCAGTGGTCGCACGACCTGCCCAACGCGGCCAACCAGAAGTTCGTGAGCGAGTTCCGCAAGGCCTACAAGCGCTACCCCACCTTCTATGCCGCGCAGGCCTACGACGCCATCCTGGCCATGGACGCCGCGGCCCGCGACGTCAAGGGCGACGTGAAGAACAAGGAGGCGGTGCTCAAGGCGCTGAAGGCCGCCAACTTCCAGTCGATCCGCGGGCCCTTCAAGTACGGCAACAACAACTTCCCGATCCAGGACTACTACCTGCGCGTGATCGGCAAGGACGCCGAAGGCAGGATCACCAACAAGACCCTCTCGACGCCGCTCAAGGGCTACCGCGATGCCTACCACCAGCTCTGCAAATTGAAGTGACAGCGCGCCCGCGATGACCCCCATCCTCTTCATCGAGCAGATGCTCAACGGCCTGGGCTACGGGCTGATGCTATTCCTGCTGGCGGCGGGGCTCACGCTGGTGTTCGGCATCATGGACGTGATGAACCTGGCCCACGGCTCGCTCTTCATGGGCGGCGCCTATGTGGCCGCCACGGTGCACACGGCCAGCGGCTCCTTCGTGATGGCCGTGGCCTCCGCCGTGCTGCTGGTGGTGGTGCTGGCAGTGCTGCTCGAATGGCTGCTGGTGCGCCACCTGTACGGGCGCGACCACCTGTCGCAGGTGCTGGCCACCTTCGGCGTGATCCTGGTGGCCGACGACGTGGCCAAGATGATCTGGGGCCCGGCGCCGGTCATGGCCTCGGCGCCGCAGGCGCTGTCGGGTGCCGTCGAGCTGATGCCCGGGCTGCCCTACCCGGCCTATCGCCTCGTCATCCTCGCGGCCGGCGTGCTGGTGGCGCTGGGCCTGTATGCGCTGGTCAACCACACGCGCATGGGCATGCTGGTGCGGGCCGGCGCCTCCAACCGCGCCATGGCCGAGTTCATGGGCGTGCGGGTGGACCGGGTGTTCTCGCTGGTCTTCCTGCTGGGCGCCGCGCTCGCAGCGCTGGCCGGCGCGCTGATGGGACCGCTCACCGCGGTGCAGGTGGGTATGGGCGAGGAGATCCTCATCCCCTCGCTGGTGGTGCTGGTCATCGGCGGCATCGGCTCGGTGCGCGGTGCCTTCGTGGCGGCGATGCTGGTGGGGCTGGTGGACACCATCGGCCGCGCCTTCGTGCCGATGGCGCTGCGCGGCGTGCTGCCGCCCACGCTGGTGTCGGACCTGGGGCCGCTGATCGCGGGCCTGGCCACCTATGCGCTGATGGCGGTGGTGCTGGCCGTCAAGCCGACCGGGCTGTTCCCGGCGCGGGGGTGAGCGGCATGGCACGCGCATTCCCCTGGATCGCCCTGGCGCTGCTGGCGGCCTTTCCGCTGCTGGCGCCCCTGGTGGGGCTGGACTACTACGTCAGCTTCGTGCGCCGGGTGCTGATCTTCGCGCTGGCCGCGGCCAGCCTGAACTTCATCCTCGGCTTCGGCGGCCTGGTGGCGCTGGGCCACATGGGCTTCGTGGGCGTGGGCGCCTACACGCTGGTGGCGCTGGCCGATGCGGGCCAGGTGTCGGCCTGGCTGCTGTGGCCCGCCGCGGCGGTGGTGGCCGGCGGGGTCGCCGCGCTGGTGGGCCTGGTGGCGCTGCGCACCCGCGGGGTCTACTTCATCATGATCACGCTGGCCTTTGCACAGATGCTCTATTTCGCGGCCGTGTCGCTGCGCGCCTATGGCGGCGACGACGGCTACAACCTGATGCAGCGGCCGGAACTGGGCCTGGGCCTCGACCTTGCCAGCGAGCCGAGCTTCTACTGGGTGGTGCTGGCCCTGTTCGCGGCCGTGATGACGCTGATGAACCGCGCCACGCGGGCGCGCTTCGGCCAGGCGCTCGTGGGCATCCGCGACAACGAGGTTCGCATGCAGGCCATGGGCTATCCGGTGTTCCGGCTCAAGCTCGTGGCCTTCGCGCTGGCCGGTGCCGTGGCCGGGCTGGCGGGTGCGCTGCTGGTCACGCACAACAACTTCGTCAGCCCTTCGGTCATGCACTGGACGCAGTCGGCCACGCTGATCGTGATGGTGGTGATCGGCGGCGTGGGCCATCGCTGGGGCGGCCCGGTGGGCGCCGCGGTGTGGATCGGGCTGGAGGAGCTGGTGCGCCGCTTCACCGAATACTGGCACCTGCCGCTGGGGCTGCTGTTGATCGCCATCGTCTTCCTGGCGCCGCGCGGACTGGCGGGCCTGCGCCTGCCGGTGCGGCGGCGCACCGCGACGTCTGCCGCCACTGGCGCGGTGGTCGAAGGGAGCGCGACATGAGCCTGTTCGAGGTCGAAGGCCTGCGCAAGAACTTCGGCGCCCTGCGCGCCACCGACGACGTGTCGCTCACCGTCGATGCCGGCCAGATCCATGCGCTGATCGGCCCCAACGGCGCGGGCAAGTCCACGCTGGTCAACCTGATCTCGGGACTGATCGCGCCCGATGCAGGCCGCGTGCGGCTGGACGGGGTGGACCTCACGCCGCTGCCCATGCATGCCCGCGTGCGTGCGGGCCTGTCGCGCTGCTTCCAGATCACCAGCATCTTCCGCCAGTCCACCGTGATGGAGAACCTGCTGCTGGCCGCGCAGGCGCATGCCGGCAGCAGCCTGCGCTTCCTGGGTGAGCGCAACCGCGAAGCGGCATTGCGCGCCACGGCCGATGAGCTGGCGGCCCGCGTCGGCCTGTCGCAGGCGCTGGACCGCATCGCCGGCACGCTGCCGCATGGCGCGCAGCGCCAGCTCGACGTGGCGCTGGCCCTGGCCGCGCGGCCCAGGCTGCTACTGCTGGACGAGCCCATGGCCGGCATGGGCCCCGAGGACTCGCAGCAGATGACCGCCCTCATCCACGAACTCAGGCGCGACATGGCGATCCTGCTGATCGAGCACGACATGAAGGCCGTCTTCGAGCTGGCCGACCGCATCTCGGTGCTGGTCTATGGCCGCGTGCTGGTGGCCGGCAGCGTCGATGACATCCGCGGCAATCCGCAGGTGCAGGCGGTGTACCTGGGCACGGAAGAGGTGGACGCATGAGCGAAGCCTCGACCCTGCTGCTCGAAGCCCGCGGGCTGGAGGCCGGCTACGGCGCCAGCCAGGTGCTGTTCGGCATCGACCTCGAGATCCGCCACGGCCAGGTGCTCACGCTGCTGGGCCGCAACGGCATGGGCAAGAGCACCACGCTCAAGACGCTGATCGGCGCACTGGCATTGCGCCGCGGCAGCATCCGCTTCGGCGGCGAGGCGGTGCACGGCCGCCGGCCCGACGCCATCGCGCGGCTGGGCGTGGCCATCGTGCCCGAGGGCCGCCAGTGCTTTCCCAACCTCACGGTGCGCGAGCACCTGGTGGCCTTCGCCGACCAGCGCAACGGCCTGCGCGACGGCTGGACGCTCGACAAGCTCTATGCGCTCTTCCCGCGCCTGGCCGAGCGCGCGGACAACCTGGGGCATCAGTTGTCGGGCGGCGAGCAGCAGATGCTGGCCATCGCCCGCGCGCTGTCGACCAACCCGCGCCTGCTGATCCTGGACGAGGCCACCGAGGGCCTGGCGCCGGTGATCCGCGAGGAGATCTGGCGCTGCCTGCGCCAGCTCAAGCAGGCCGGGCAGACCACGCTGGTGGTGGACAAGTACATCGACCGGCTGCTGGGCCTGGCCGACCGCCACGTGGTGCTGGAGCGCGGTCGGGTGGTGTGGCAGGGCGACTCGGCGGCACTGGATGCCGAACGCAGCATCTGGTCGCGCTACCTGGGCGTGTAGGCGGGAAGGCGCTGCGACGGAGGCGAGGGGGCGGCGGGCTTCAGCCGCGCCGCTCGCGCACCCGCAGCATGCCCTCCTGCGCGGTGGAGGCCACCAGCCGCCCATCGCGCGCGAACACGCTGCCGCGGCACAGCCCGCGCGCACCACCGGCGCTGGGCGAGTCGATCACGTACAGCAGCCAGTCGTCGAAACGGAAGTCGCGGTGGAACCACATGGCATGGTCCAGGCTGGCGGCCCGCACCTGGCCCGTAAGAAAGCTCAGACCGTGCGGAACCATGGCGGCGCGCAGCAGGCCGTGGTCCGAGGCATAGGCCAGCAGGGCGCGGTGCACGTTGGGGTCGTCGGGCAGCGGCGCCACGGCCCGCATCCAGACGGCGCTGCCGCCTTCGCGCGGCAGGGGAGCGAGCAGGTCGTCCTGCTCGACGGTGCGGAACTCGATGCCGTGCGGCTGCGTGCCCTTCACGCGGAAGGGCTCGGGCAATTGGTCACCCAGTGCGCGGCGACGTTCGCGGTCGCTGGCCAGTGCCTCGGGCGGCGCTACCTCGGGCATGGCCAGCTGGTGCTCCACGCCGCGGTCGCGCGTCTGGAAAGAGGCCGCCATCTCGAAGATGATGCGGCCCGACTGCCGCGCCAGCACATGGCGGGTGGTGAAGCTGCGGCCATCGCGCACGCGGTCCACGCTGTAGTCGATGGGCGCATGCTCGCCCGGCAGCAGGAAGTAGGCATGCATGGAGTGCACCGGCCGGTCAGGCTCGACCGTCAGGCAGGCCGCCATGAGCGACTGGCCCAGCACCTGGCCGCCGAAGACGGCCGGCGTGCCGATGTCCTCGCTCTGCGCGCGGAAGCGGTCGTCGCCCAGCGGCTCCATGCGCATGAGCGCGACGAGGTCCTCGACGAGGCAGGCGGTGGTGGGGGCGTTGGTCATGGCATGGCGCGAAAGCAGAGCAGACCGCCACGTTAGCAAAGCTCGGGCCGGGAGACAGCCACTCGGGCGACGCCGATCGCATCGGTGCCCTGGCTTCGACAGGCTCGGCCCGAACGGTGTTCGACGGGTCCGCATCATCCGCCGTACCGCACGAATGGATGCGGGCCGCCCGCCACAATCCCGCCATGCGCCGACCTGCCACGCCCGCCGACCTTGCCGCCGTTCATGCGATCTACATGCACCCGGACGTGGTGCCCTTCCTCACGCACGAGCCGATGCCGCTGGAGGCCTTCCAGCCGGTGTTCGACGAACTGCTCGCCTCGGGCTGCTTCTTCGTGTGGGAGGTGGCGGGCCAGGTGGCCGGCTTCTACCGCGCCGTGCGCTACCCCGGACGGGCGCGTCATGTCGCACTGCTCGGCACGCTGGCGGTGGACCCGCGCCACCATGGCCAGGGCGTGGGCCGCGCCATGATCGACGATGCCCTCACCCGTCTGCGCGACGAAGGCGCGCTGCGCGTGGAGCTCTTCGCCGAAAGCGACAACCCGCGCGCACTGCGCTTCTACCAGTCGCTGGGCTTCGTGCACGAGGGCACGCTGCGCGGCTTCTACAAGCGCGCCGCGCAGGACCACTACGTGGACGAATGGGTGCTCGGGCTCTGGATGGGGTCGCCCTCGGGCGCGTGACAGGCCAGGCCCAGCTTGTTGCCGTCGAGGTCGCGGAAGTAGGCGCCGTAGTAGTGCGCGTGGTAGTGCGGCCGCAGGCCCGGCGGGCCTTCGCAGCGGCCGCCCAGTTGCAGGGCCAGCGCATGCACCTCGTCCACCTGGCGGCGGCTTTCGGCCAGCAGGGCCAGCATCGCGCCGTTGCCTGCGCTGGCCGGCTGTCCGTCGTAGGGACGGCCCAGCAGCAGCAGGGGCCGCGCCACGCCCGGCTGTTGCCAGCCGGCCCAGGGATGGTCGCGTTCGATGAAGCGCTGCTGCAGGCCCAGCGCGGCCAGCAGCGGTTGGTAGAAGGCCAGCGCGCGCGCGAAGTCGCTGGTGCCCAGGAAGACGTGCGAGATCATGCGCCAGCATAGGCGGCGCGGGCCGGCATCGTCCAGCCATGGGGGGTTGGCACAATGACCCGCAGACTGGCGCCCTCCGTGCAGGCAGGACGCCGGCCCATCATCACCAAAGACGGGAACTCCTGATGACATCGACACTTCGCCTGTCCCTGCTCGCCGCCGCTGCCGCCTCCGCCTTGCTCGCGGGCTGTGCCTCCAGTGGCAACAGCGCCAGCAGCGGCAATGCCGCCAGTGCCGCCACCCCGGGCGCTGCAACACCCGCACCGGCCGCTGCGCCCGCCGTGGCACCCGCTCCCGTGGCGCCACCCAGGCTGCCCGGCCTGGACTACGCCGCCATCCGCGATGCCGCGGACGAAACCAGCGCCGTCAAGATCCGCAAGGCCCTGGTCGGTGAGACCGTCTCGGTGGAACTCGCCCGCGCCAGTGGACGCGGCGTTCCCGCAGGCGCCTATGCCGTCGATGCCGACGACGGCATCTTCTTCCGCTGCGCGACGTCCGAGCGGGGCTTCAAGGGCGGCACGGTGACCGCCAAGGTGCGTTCGGTGCATGTCACGGCCAAGCCGAAGCACCGGGTGCTGGAGCTGGACCGTTGCGCCGAGGTGGCGGCCGCTGCGCCGGCCCCCATCCCCGCGCGTGCGGCTGCACCGGCCCCGGCACCGGCTGCTGCGGCCCCCGCCGCGCCGGCGCCCGTGGCGGCGTCATCCGCCAAGGGCTCGGGCACCCGTGGGGCTGGCAAGCCGGGCATGGACGCCAACGGCAACGTGGTCGATTCGTCCAAGGTCGAATCCGGCAGCGGCATCACCGTCAAGGGCATCAACGACTACGAAGGCGAGATCACCGGCAACCCGGCCGCCAACAGCAAGTTCACGCGGCTGCAGATCGGCATGCCCGTGCGGCAGGTCACCGACCTGATCGGCCCGCCCACTGACCAGGGCGCCTACATGACCGGCAAGGCCTGGATCCCCTTCTACTTCGGCGGCGACCGCCACCGCTTCGAGATGACCTACAAGGGCCAGGGCCGGCTGATCTTCGCGGGCGGCGGCATGGGCGACTTCACGAGCGGCTACCTGATCTGGATCATTCACAACCCCAGCGAGCCGGGGTATCGCTGAAGCCGACGCGATTGCGCGCTCAGCCGCGTGGCGCGTCCAGGTCCGCGCCAGCGGCCTGAAGGCGCTGCTGCAGCGCCGGCACATCGACGTCGGCAAAGCGGCCCGTGCCGAGGTGCGCTGCGGCCGTTCCGGCCGCCTGGCCCATCGCGAAGCAGCCGCCGCTGGCGCGGGCGGCGGACTGGCCCTCGTGGGTCATGCTGGCGCAGCGGCCGGCCACCAGCAGGTTGTCCACGCCGTGGGGCACCAGCATGCGCCAGGGCAGGTGGTGGTAGGCGTTGTCGGCGTCGCGGGGAAAGCCCCACTCGATGCGGCCGTCGGCATGCAGCTCCATGGGCCAGGCGCTGAGCCCGATCACGTCGTCGAATCGGGCCGAGCCCAGGATGTCCTCGCCCGCCAGCGCGTAGAGGCCGCGGATGCGCCGGGTCTCGCGGATGCCCACCTGGGGTGCGATCTCCACGATGGCCGACTGCGCAAAGCCCGGGATCTCGGCCTTGAGGAAGCGATGGAACTCGGCAATCTGTCGCCGGCCCTCCAGCTCGCCTTCGCTCAGCTGGCGCGCATCCACGCCGTTCATCGCGCGGCCTTCGGCATTGCGGATCTGCGTGACGTTGACGCGCCATTCCCGCGGATCGATGTTGGGCCGCAGGATCGCGCCCTCGCGCGCGAAGCGGTACTCGCCCGGCTTGGCGGCCTTGACGCGCTCGATCCAGTCGTTGATGGCCTTGAACTCGCCGACCGCCTCCAGCGCCGGTCCGGCCTCGACCTGGCCCACGCGGAACATGGTGGTGGGAAAGAGCCCGCTGCCGTGGCCGTCGCCTACCTCGAAGGGCACGCCGGCAAAGGCTGCCACGTCGGCATCGCCGCTGGCGTCGACGAAGGCCGCGGCGCGGATTGCCTGCCGGCCCGACTTGGTCTCGACCACCAGCGCGTCGATGCGCGGCCCCTCCATCACCACGGCCGCGGCCCAGGCGTGGAAGAGCAGGTCCACGCCTGCATCGGCCAGCAACTGGTCGGCGGCGCACTTGTAGGCCGAGGTGTCGTAGGAGCGCACGCGGATACGGCCCTGCATGCCGTCCTGCGGCCGGTTGAGGCCGCCCAGCGCGTCGATGCGCGCCAGCAGCTCGTCGGCCACGCCGCGCACCAGCAGCTGCATCTCGCCGCCGCGCCGGCCATAGAGGCCCGCGAAGTTGGTCACCCCGCCGGCCGTGCCCATGCCGCCGAGGAAGCCGTAGCGCTCCACCAGCAGCGTGCGGGCGCCCTCCCGCGCGGCGCTCACCGCCGCCGCGATGCCGGCCGGCCCGCCGCCGACGACCACGACGTCCCATTCGCCGAAGAGGGGGAGGGTGCGGGCGGGTTCTTGGATGGTCTTGGAGCTCATGTCGATGTTCGGGGTTTCGGTTCTGCCGCGGTAGAGCGGTCACAGGGATTCACGGAATCGGCCTGGGCTCTGCAGTGCGCCCGCGACGCCGCCGGTCCGTGCAGTTCGCTCATGGGGAAAGGCGCCGAAGCCGGTCCAGGACCAGTTCCGCACGCTCCGGCTCGGCGATCAGTCCAGGAAGGACATTGGCGAAGTCCGGGTGCGCCAGCAGCCTTGCCACTGCGGTGGCGACGGCTGACCGCAGTGCCTCGGGCGCTACTGCCATTTCGGGGATCAGTTCCTCGCGGCCGTCCACGATGTTCATGACATCTTCCAGGTCATGGCTCATCAGAAAGTCGCCGCCACCCCGATCGGCGAAGGCTTCGAGCTTGGTGGCGACGAAGGCCACGGCGCTGACCATCCGGATCGTGAGGCCGGCGCCCAGGTCAATCCGCTCTGCCGATGCCACGGCATAGGGATACCAGCGGTTGGAAAAACCAAGGACATCGGGCTCGACCGGCATCAGATCGAACAACAGCCCCGACGCCTTGTGTATCCACCGGCAGATCACCTCGCTGCCAGCATCGCGCACGAAGCCGAGCTGCTGCACCTGCGTCTCGACGTGGTGGAAGCCGATCCAGTCCGCCTGGATCACCGCGTCCACGTCACGGGTGGCGCGCACCGCCTCGGCCAACGGGTCGGTCACCAGCAACCCGGCCACCGCACCGCCGACGAAGACCACGCGTTCGCGCAGATCGCCCAGTGCTTCGGCGATACGGCGCAGGTGCGGCAGGTTCGGGTCAGTGGCGCGCATCGGCACTCTTTTCTTGGCCGGTCAATTCGCGCGCGATGAACTGGGCGGCAAGCGCACGCTCGCGCGCGCGTCCTGCTCGCAGTGCATCGAGAAGTGCCAGCAGGCGGTGCAAGGCAGGGTCCGCCAGCGCTGCCTCGGGAGCCGTCCGATACAGGGGCGACAGCGTCGGGCCCTTGCTGCTGCCCGAGGGATGGGCCCAGACCGGCGCCTCGCCTGCAGCGGCGCTCAACGTGCCGGCCAGTGGCTCGGTCCCGAAGGAAGTCGGCACGCCACGCTTAGCCGGCCCCAGGGCGGCCGGCCAGACATAGCGTGCGCCATGCACGACGAACTCCAGCAGGCTCGGCCGGACTGGCGACCATTCGCCTCGTGCGGGCGCCACGGCCAGACCGCTGGCGGTGGCGCGTCGCACACTGGCGTGGACCTCCGAAGCGCTCATGGCCAGCGCCGCTCCCAGCGCCGCATAGGTCCAGCGTTGGGGGGGGTTGGCCGCCACCTTCAGCAGCACCAGCAGATCCTGTGGTTTGAGTTCCATGCCTCGCCTTGTTCGCAATTCGCGAATGACGAATATCGACGAAGGCTCGGGCCTTTGCAACCCCTTGGATCGGGCCGCGCGACGTTCGGTCAGTGCCCCGCGCGACGTGTCGGCATCCAGCGCGGCCGTCAGCCTCTCACTGCAGCTTGATCCCGCGCGCCTGGATGATCTTGCTCATGATCGCCGCCTCGTCCTGCACGCGCAGGCGCATGCCCTCGGGCGAGGTGCCGACCGGCTGCCAGCCCTTGTCGAAGAGCTGCTGGCGCACCTCGGGGTTCTTCATGATGACCGCGATCTCCTTGGTGATGCGGGCCTTGGCCTGGGGCGACAGGCTGGCGGGGCCGAGCAGGGCGGTCCATACCTCCAGGTTGAAGTCGCGCACGCCGATGTCGGCCAGGGGGGCGTACTCCGGCGCCAGGGTGCTGCGGCCGCTGGTCAGGCCGATGGCCTTGAGCTTGCCGGCCTTGACCTGCGGAATCGCGATGGCGGGCGGCACCAGGGCCAGTTGCAGCTGGCCACCGATCATGGCGGTCACCACCTGCGGGTTGCCGGCGTAGGGCACGTGCGTGGCGTCCATGCCGGGGATGCGGTTCTTGAGCAGCTCCATGCCCAGGTGGCCCACCGAGCCCACGCCCACCGAGCCGTAGTTCCACTTCGTGCCCGAGGCGCGCGCCGCGGCCAGGAAGTCCTTGCCCGTGGGAATGTCGTTGCTGGCCACCAGCACCAGCGGCGCAGTGGCGATCAGCGAGAGGTAGCTGAAGTCCTTGGCCGGGTCGTAAGGCAGCTTGGAGTACAGCATCTTCGACGACGTGAGGTTGCCGTTGATGACGATGCCCAGCGTGTGGTCGTCCGTGGCCTTGGCCACGGTGTCGGCCGCGATGTTGCCGGAGGCGCCCGGCTTGTTGTCCACCACCACCGGCTGGCCGAGGGCCTTGGCCAGCGGCTCGGCCAGCACGCGCGCCGCGATGTCGGGCGTGGAGCCGCCCGGAAAGCCCACCACCAGGCGGATCGGCTTGCTGGGCCACGTGGCAGCGGTCTGGGCCTGCGCACCGCCAGCGGCCAGCAGGGCACAGGCGGTGGCGAGAAGGGTTCTGCGTGCAATCGACATGGGGATCGGTCAGGTGCCGGAAAGCTGAAGAGGCGCCGAGTCTAGAGGGCCACACCTGCATTGGCATGTCGCCTGCGGCATGGCCCGGCTAGGGCGGCGGCGAGTCGGCGCCGCCTTCGCGCAGGGCCTCTCGCATCAGGCCGCGGATGACCGGCAGGAAGGGCGGCTCGGACTTGCTGGCGATGGTGACCAGGCCGAAGCGCGCCTGCGTCTTCAAGGGCGGCGACATGGGCAACTCCACCAGGTGCGGCGCGCTGGCGCGGATGGCCAGCAGCACGGCGTCCGTGTCCTGCGTGACCTGCACGAGGTGCGAGATCTCGTCGCTGGTGAGCTTGACCAGCACCGCCGGATGCGCCTGCTCGCCGTAGCGCTCGACCAGGATGCGGGCCGTCTCCTCGCTCAGCGGCGTGGAGCACACGGGGTAGGCATTGAGCTGCGCGAAGCCCATGCGCGCAAGGCGGGCCAGCGGATGCCCCGGCCGGCACATGAACACGCCGTCCAGCTCGGCGATGTCCGTCACGCGCAGGTCGGGCGCGGGCCGCAGCGAGCGGATGTCGACCACCAGCGCGTCCAGCAGCCGGTCGCGCAGCATCTGTGCCAGGCTGGCCGTGTTGCTGCGGACGATGTCGACATGAAACTTGGGATAGTGCTGCGTGAAGTGCGACAGGATGACCGCACTCAGCAGCGCGCCGGGGCCGGAGCTCAGCCCCACGCGGATGCGCCCGCTGTCTTCCGGGCTCAGGGCGCGTCCGCAGTGGCGCAGCTGTTCGGCCTCTTCGACCAGCGCCTGGCTGCGCGCCAGCACCTCCTGGCCGAAGGCGGTCAGCTCGATGCGCTTGCCGATGCGGTCGAACAGCAGGCGGTCCAGCTCTTCCTCCAGCGCCTTGATGCTGCGGCTGAGGGCCGGCTGCGTCATGCACAGCACGTCCGACGCCCGCACGAAGGAGCCGGCGCGGGCCAGTTCGATGAAGTGCCGCAGTTGAACCAGGGTCATGTTCCATCCATGCGTTTTGGATCATTTATATCCAATCAGCAATGCATTGGACGACATGAATGGCCACTCCTACGATCCCGCTCCGTCCTTCACCCCCACGGCCAGGAGCCACTCGCATGAAGCCCTCGTTCAAAGCGCTGACCGGCGCATTCCTCAGCCTGCTGCTCGGCGCGAGCGCCTGGGCCCAGAGCTTTCCGACCCGGCCCGTGACGCTCATGGTGCCCTACCCGGCGGGCGGGGTGTCGGACGTCATCGCGCGCAGCCTCAACAACGTGCTGGCGCGCCAATTGGGGCAGCCGGTGATCGTCGAGAACCTGGGCGGTGCCAGCGGTGGCATCGCGGCGCAGAAGGTGCTCAACAGCCCGGCGGACGGCCACATGATCTTCCAGGGCTCGCCCAACGAGCTCGTCCTCGCGCCGCTGTCGAACGCGGCCATCAAGTACAAGCCGGAGGACTTCCGGCTGGTGCAGATGATCACCATCAACCCGCTGGTGATGCTGGCCCGCAGGGACCTGCCCGCCGCCAACGGCGACGAACTGGTCGCCTACGCGCGCAAGTCGGCCGCCGAGGGCAAGCCGCTCACCTTCGCCAGCGTGGGCCCCGGCTCGCTGTACCACCTGCTGGGCGAGCACCTGTCCAAGGCCACCGGCATCCCCATGACGCACGTGCCCTACAAGGGCGGCGCGCCCGCGCTGCAGGACGTGATGGCCGGGCAGGTCGACATCTTCATGACGCCCTACGGCCGCGGCCAGGTCGACATGGTGGAGCAGGGCAAGCTCAAGGCCACGGCGGTGCTCTCCGCCGACCGGCAGGCGCTGTTTCCCAAGGTGCCGACGCTCGACGAGAGCAAGGCCCTCAAGGGCTTCGTGTTCGAGACCTGGGCCGGCTTCTTCGTGCGCAAGGACACGCCCGAGCCGATCGTGCAGGCCCTGCACAAGGCCCTGAGCGAGGTGGCCGCCGACCCGACGGTGCGCGCGGCGCTGGAGGCCCAGGCCATGGTCGTGCCGGCGCCGCAGCCGCTGCCTGCGCTGGGCAAGCTGTATGCGGACAACACCGCCCGCTACCAGGCCATCGCCCGGTCCATGCACCTGCAGCCGCAATGACGCAGGCCGCGACGACGATGCAGGACGCGCCGTACCTGGGCCAGGCCCTGGCGCAGCGCGTGGGCGAGTTCATCCAGCTCCGCCGCGCCATCCATGCCCGGCCCGAACTCGCCTTCGAGGAACACGAGACGGCGGCGCTGGTCGCGCACAAGCTGCGCGGCTGGGGCTACGCGGTGACCACGGGCGTGGGCCGCACGGGTGTGGTGGGCACGCTGCGGCGCGGCGACGGACGCCGCGCCCTGGGCATCCGCGCCGACATGGACGCCCTGCCGGTGCCCGAGGCCAGCGGCCACGCCTGGGCCAGCCAGCGGCCCGGCCTGATGCATGCCTGCGGTCATGACGGCCACACCGCCACGCTGCTGGCCGCCGCCCGGCTGATCGCGGAAGACGTGGACTTCAGCGGCGTGCTGCACCTGATCTTCCAGCCCGCCGAGGAAGGCGCGGGCGGCGCGCTGGCGATGATGGCCGACGGCCTGTTCGAGCGCTTTCCCTGCGATGCGGTCTATGCGCTGCACAACATGCCGGGCATCGAGACCGGCCGCTTCTGCTTTCGCACGGGGCCGGCCATGGCCTCCAGCGACAACGTCACGATCACGCTGAAGGGGCGCGGCGGCCACGGCGCCTTTCCGCACCAGGCCTGCGACACGGTGGTGGCGGCGTCGTCCATCGTCATGGCACTGCAGACCGTGGTGGCGCGCAATGTCGATCCGCTCAAGACCGCCGTGGTGACGGTGGGCGCGCTGCACGCGGGCCAGGCCAACAACGTCATCCCCGAAGAGGCCCGGCTGGAACTGAGCATCCGCGCGCTGGACGAGGAGGTGCGCCAACTGGTCAAGGCCCGCATCCTCGCGCTGGTGGACCTGCAGGCACGCAGCTATGGCGTGGAGGCGGCCGTGGACTGGCGCGACGGCTATGCGGTGCTGGTCAACACCCTGCAGGAGACCGCGCTGGCGGTGGATGTGGCGACCGGGCTCTTCGGCCCGGCGCGCGTGGATGCCCAGGGGCCGATGTTCACCGCCAGCGAGGACTTCGCCTTCATGCTGCAGAAGGTGCCGGGCTGCTACCTCTTCGTGGGCAACGGCGCACCCGGCACGCCGGGCGGCTGCCATGTGCACAACCCGGGCTACGACTTCAACGACGACATCATTGCGCCCGCCGCCGCCTTCTGGAGCCACCTCACGGCGGCCTACCTGCAGGACGCCTGAGCGCCTTCTGGCCGATCAATCCAGGCTGATGTTGCCGCGCCGCACCAGCTCGCCGTAGACCTTGGACTTGATCTCGGCCTGGCGCGCGATCTCCTCGGGCGACCAGCCCAGCGGCTCGAAGGCGAAGGTGTCGAAACGGGCGCGGATCTCGGGGTCGGCGATCACCTTGGCCACGTCGGCGTTGATCTTCTTCTTGATGGCGTCCGGCACGCCCTTGGGCGCCAGCAGCGACACGAAGGAGTTGACCTCCAGCTCGGCCGGCCCACCCGACTCGGCCATGGTGGGCACGTCGGGCATCTGCGGCACGCGCTTCTTGGCCGCCACGGCCAGGTACTTGAGCTTGCCGGCCTTGTAGATGCCCTGGCTGGAGGGGATGCTGGCGAAGGCCCAGGGCACCTCGCCCGTGCCCACGTTGGCGTAGAGCTGCGACACCTCGCGATAGGGCGCATGGTTCATCTGCGTGCCGGTGAGCGCGTCCAGCTGCTGGCCGCCCAGGTGGCCCGGGCTGCCCACGCCCCAGGAGCCGTAGGTGATCTGGCCCGGCTTGGCCTTGGCCTCGGCGATCAGGTCGCGCATCGACTTCCACTTCGACTCGCTGCTCACCGCCACGAAGAAGGGCGTGCGAAAGAGCGCGGCCACGGGGTCGAAGTGCTGCAGGGTCACGAAGTTGCGCGACTTGTACAGGTGCGGCAGCGCGGCCAGGTGCTCGCTGTCGAACTGGATCAGCGTGTAGCCGTCGGGCGCCGCGCGCCGGGCCGCGTCGATGGCGATGAAACCACCGCCGCCGGGCTTGTTGTCGATGGTCACGCGCTGGTTCCAGAGCTTGCCCAGCTTGTCGCTGACCAGGCGCAGCACCGCGTCGGGGCCGCTGCCGGCCGCGAAGGGCGTGACGATGGTCACGGGCTTGGTGGGGTAGTCGGTGGTCTGGGCGAAGGCGGCCGAGGCCGCGAAGGTGGCGGCCATGCTGGCGGCCAGGGCGGGAAGCAGGAATTTCAAGGATGTCTCCGGTGTTGTTGGCAGGAATGGGAAAGCGGCTTCGGGCAGGCGCGCAAGCAATGCGGTCAGTTGACCTACGACCGCTCGGGCTGAGCCTGTCGCAGCCAGGGCAAGCGCGGGCCGACGTCCTGCCTGATGGTTATGGCGCTCAGGCGACAAGATCGTCGACCTGCATGCGGTACTGGTTCAGCGCCTCGAAGATCGGCGCATCGCCGAAGCGGAACAGGTCCAGCGAGGCGGCCTGTGCGTCGCAGGCGGCCGAGAAGGGTTGCCACGAGGGCACGACGAACAGGTCGCCGCGCTGCACGCGCCAGGTCTTGTCGCCCACGGTCACGCTGCCGGTGCCGTCGAACACCTGGTATACCGAGCCGCCCACCTCGCGCCAGGTGCGGGTGTGGCCACCGGCGCGCACGCGGTGCATCTCGCAGCGCATGGTGGGCAGCACGTCGCGGCCCGTGCCCGGGTGGGTGAAGCGCACGGCCGCATGGCCGGGGCTCAGCACGCCGGGGTGGCCCTCGTCCTCCAGCGCCAGCTGATCGGCCAGGGCGCGGTCGGTGTCGGCCCATCGGTAGGCCAGCAGCGGCGTGGCCGGCGTGTCGGCTTGCTGCGAAAGGGGCCGCAGGCCCGGATGGGCCCACAGCCGCTCGGAGCGCGAGCGCTCGGGCGTGGCGCATTCGGCCTCGCTCAACTGGTCACGGCCATGCTCGAAGAACTGCGACTCGGTGTAGTACGCAAAGGGAATGTCCAGCCCGTCGATCCAGGCCATGGGCTCGGTGGCGGCGTTGTGGTGGGCATGCCAGTTCCAGCCGGCCTGCGGCAGGAAGTCGCCGCGCGCCATGCGCACCGCGTCGCCGTTGACCACGGTCCACACGCCTTCGCCCTCGACCACGAAGCGGAAGGCGTTCTGCGTGTGGCGGTGCTCGGGCGCATGCTCGCCGGGCATCAGGTACTGGATGGCGGCCCACAGCGTGGGCGTGGCATAGGGCTGGCCGCCCAGCGCCGGGTTGGCCAGGGCGATGGCCCGGCGCTCGCCGCCGCGGCCCACCGGCACCAGCTGGCCGGCCTCGGCCGCGAGCTGCTTGAGCCGCTCCCAGCGCCACAGGTGCGGCGCCGCCTTGCTGCGCGGATGCGGCGGCATCAGGCTGCCGATCTGCGTCCACAGCGGCACCAGCAGCTCTTCCTCGAAGCCGTGGTAGAGCTGGCTCAGGGCGGGCGTGGGCTCGGGCTGGCCGGGCGCGGCCACGGCCTGCAGCCGCACGGGGGAGGGAAGGGTGTCGATCACGGCAGCCATATGAAGCGTCTCCTGGTGGGGGCACCCTCTCCCGCTGGGAGAGGGCGGGGGTGAGGGCCCGCGGCGATGGTGCAGCTGCAGCGCGTGAGAGGTCCGCGGCCCCTCACCCAGCCTCTCCCCAAAGGGGAGAGGAGCGGGGGCCATGCGCATGCTGCAGTCGCGCCGGCCGCCATCATGCCGCGGGGCCGATGGCCAGGGCGATCTCGCCCACGCCCTGCACGTGGCCCGTGATGCGGTCGCCGCTCTGGACCGGACCCACACCTTCGGGCGTGCCGGTGTAGATCAGGTCGCCGGGCTGCAGGTGGTAGTACTTCGACAGGTCTTCGATCAGCTCGGGGATGTTCCAGATCAGCTTGTCGAGGTCGGACTTCTGCTTGGTCTCGCCGTTGACCTGCAGCGCGATCTCGCCCTGCGACAGCACGGTACCGGCCATGGGCACGACCTCGGAGCAGACGGAGGACTGCTCCACATCCTTGCCCAGGTCCCAGGGCCGGCCCTTGTCGCGGGCCACCAGCTGCAGGTCGCGGCGGGTCATGTCCAGGCCGCAGGCATAGCCGTAGACAAGGCGGCCGGCGTCTTCGCGTGCCACGCGGAAGCCCGCGGCGCCGATGACCACCACCAGCTCCATCTCGAAGTGGAAGTTCTGCGTGCCGGGCGGGTAGGCCACGGTGGCGCCGGATTCGACCAGCGTGGAAGGCGCCTTGGTGAA
The DNA here is from genome assembly GCF_040544975.1 of Pseudacidovorax sp. 1753. Classification (NCBI taxonomy): domain Bacteria; kingdom Pseudomonadati; phylum Pseudomonadota; class Betaproteobacteria; order Burkholderiales; family Comamonadaceae; genus Pseudacidovorax; species Pseudacidovorax sp. 1753. The sequence continues at coordinate 69,404 of NZ_JBEPKY010000013.1, forward strand.
GTAGAAGGGCTGCTCCACCGACTTGTCGACGGGGCGGCCCATCTCCACCGCATGGGCGTGGTAGTTGCGGCCGACGAAGAAGAGGCGGTTCACCGGCAGGCGTCGGCTGTCGCCACGCACGGGCAGGGAGGCGACGGGGGGTGGGGTCCAGAGGTAGTCGGTCATGGCGTGAGGGGATGACAGGATGGGTCGGGGTCGGCGCTTCGACAGGCTCAGCGCGAACGGTTGGGGGTGATTGAGCGCCAACGGGCAGGGTGATGTTTCGATGAATGTGATGCGAACGAGGCGGGCGGCAGGGTGTCAGCCGGTGGCCAAGCAGTTGCCTTCGGTCCATCCGTACAGCCACTCCATCGCGTCATAGAAGCGCTCCGGCGTGCGGCCCTTCCACAGGTCGTTGCGCACCAGGCGCTCCACACCCTTGGCGTGGAAGATGCGCCCCATCTCGCGCGCCGACAGCACCACGCGGGCCGTGCGCGCCACGCGAGAGCGCTGGTAGAGCGCCAAGGCCTTGTCCCACTGGTTGTCGTGCACGCGCAGGGCCTCGCCCAGCGTCACGGCGTCTTCCATGGCCATGCAGGCGCCCTGGGCCAGGTACTGCAGCGTGGGATGGGCGGCGTCGCCCAGCAGCGCTGCCCGACCGAAGACCCACTGCCCGATGGGCTCGCGGTCCGCGGTGGCCCAGCGCTTCCAGTCCTTGGGCAGGTCGATCAGCTGGCGGGCGCGGGCGCAGATGCCCTCGAAGTAGCTCTGCACCTCTTCGCGGCTGCCCTCGCGCACGCTCCACTCCTCCTGCTCGCGGCTGTGGAAGGTGACGACCACGTTGTACTGCTCGCCGCCGCGCAGCGGGTAGTGCACCAGGTGGCAGTTGGGCCCCACCCAGATGCTGGCGGCATTCCATTGCAGGTCGGGCGGAAAGTCGGCGCGGTCCACCACGGCGCGGTAGACCACGTGGCCCGACACGCGCGCGTCGTCGCCCACATATTGCCGCCGCACCGCCGACTTCACGCCGTCCGCGCCGATCAGCGCGCAGCCACGGAAGCTGCGGCCATCGCTGCTGACCACGGTCACGCCCTCATCGTCCTGCGCAATGCGCTGCACCTGCGTGGCGGTGGCGATCTCCACCCGGCCGGTGGCATGGGCGCCTTCGAGCAGCGAGCCGTGCACGTCGGCGCGGTGGATCACGGCATAGGGGTTGCCGAAGCGCTGCCGGAAGGCCTCGCCGGTGGGGATGCGGCCCACCAGCGTCTCGTCCAGCGCGTCGTGCATCACCATCTCGTCGGTGTAGACGGCGCGGGCGCGGGCGATCTCGCCAATGCCCAGCGCGTCGAAGGCCGCGAAGGCATTGGGCCCCAGCTGGATGCCGGCACCGATCTCGCCCAGCTGCGCGGCCTGCTCCAGCACCATCACGTCGAAGCCACGGCGCACGAGGGCCAGCGCGGCGGCGATGCCGCCGATGCCGCCACCGGCCACCAGCACCGGCAGGGGGGAGGAAGAAGTGGATGCGCGTGGGGATGCTGCGAGTGATGCCATGCCTGTCTCCGGCTGTTCTGCATTGATGCCTGTCAATGGCGTGGATTGTTCGCAGGCCCCACTATTGCCTCAAGCACTGTGGCTGATACTCGGCATCGCGTTTTTCGATAGTGGGGTGCGCGCATGTCCAAGCTGGACCTGGAATGGCTCAGGGTGTTCGACGAGGTCTGGCAGACCGCCAGCGTCTCCAAGGCGGCCGAGCGCCTGGGCATGGCGCAGGCGGCGGCCAGCACGGCGCTCAACAAGCTGCGCGCGCATTTCGACGACCGCCTGTTCGAGCGCACGGCGCTGGGCATGCAGCCCACGCCGCATGCGCAGAAGATCCAGCCCGCCCTGCGCGAGGCGCTGGCGCAGATCGAGCGGGCCCGCGCCAGCCGCGAGGCCTTCGACCCGGCCACGGCGCAGCGGCGCTTCCGCATCTGCCTCACGGACATCAGCGAGGTGGTGCTGCTGCCGCGCCTGCTGGACCACCTGGGCCGCGAGGCCCCGGGCGTGCAGGTGGAGACCGAGATCGTCTCGGCCGCCAGCGCGCGCCGGCTGGAGGATGGCGAGGTCGACCTGGCCGTGGGCTTCATGCCGCAGCTGGAGGCCGGCTTCTACGGCCAGACGCTGTTCCGCCAGAACTTCGTCTGCCTGGTCGCGAAAGACCACCCGCGCATTGGCGCGCGGCTCACGCGCAAGGGCTTCGCCGCCGAGTCGCACGCCCTGATCGCCTCCTCGGGCACCGGCCATGCCATCGTCGACAAGACCATCGCCCGCGCCGGCATCGAGCGCAAGGTGGCGGTGCGGCTGTCCAGCTTCCTGGGCGTGGCGCGCATCGTGGCGCAGACCGAACTGGTGGTGATCGTGCCGCGCGTGCTGGGCCAGATCCTGGCCACGCAGGAGCCGGTGCGCATCATCGAGCCGCCCTTCGCGCTGCCGGCCTATGCGGTCAAGCAGCACTGGCATGCGCGCTTCCATGCCGACGATGGCAACGCCTGGCTGCGGCGGACGATGGCGCAGCTGTTCGGCGGCGGCGCGGCGCCCGGATAATCCGCCGCTCCCACCCCACTGTCACTTGCGAGACTCGCCGCCATGTCCTCCATCGTCCTGCGCTTCCTGGCCGAACCCAGCACCGTCAACTTCGGCGGCAAGGTCCACGGCGGCACCGTCATGAAGTGGATCGACGAGGCCGGCTATGCCTGCGCCACCGGCTGGTCGCACAACTACTGCGTCACCGTGTTCATCGGCAGCATCCGCTTCCACCGTCCGATCATGATCGGCGACCTGGTCGAGGTGGAGGCCCGCATGGCCTACACCGGCACCACCAGCATGAACATCTCGGTCGAGGTGCGCAGCGGCGACTTGAAGGGCGGCAAGATGGTCCGAACCACCGAATGCCTGATCGTCTTCGTGGCGGTCGATTCGCACGGCCGGCCGCTGCCCGTGGACGCCTACAAACCCCAGACCCCCGGCGAGATCGCCCTGGCCGAGCGCGCCCGCGCCCACCTGGACGCCGCCCGCAAGGTGGCCGATGCGCCGCCGCCCAGCCTGAGCGGCGCGGCGGATTGAGCGACCGCCAGGGTCGCGGCGCGTCGACTCACCCCTGCCCGCTCGGGCTGAGCTCGTCGAAGCCGGGCTTGGCTTCCAGGTCCTAGGGTTTTCCCGAAACCCCGCGTCCGGCGCGCCGGACGCGCTCGCCGCATGCAGTCCGGCAGCGCCCTGGCGGCGCACCGGAAGGCTTCAAAAATCCATTTAAAAACAACTACTTGCGACGCCTCCGCAGCCCTCCCGGGCTGGCACCCTCCTTGCGCTGATCAGCGGCCGCCATCGATGGCGCCCTTTCCGCAACGGAGACACCCCAGGAGCCCGCATGCAAGACCCCACACCCGCCCGCCGCCAGCCGCTATACCGGTCCCTCTATTTCCAGGTCATCGTCGCCATCGTCATCGGCGTGCTCCTGGGCCACTTCTATCCCGCCCTCGGCACCGACATGAAGCCGCTGGGCGACGGCTTCATCAAGCTCATCAAGATGATCATCGCGCCGATCATCTTCTGCACCGTGGTGGTCGGCATCGCGGGCATGGAGGACATGAAGAAGGTCGGCAAGACCGGCGGCTATGCCCTGCTGTACTTCGAGATCATGAGCACCGTGGCGCTGATCATCGGCCTGATCATCGTCAACGTGGTCAAGCCCGGCGTGGGCATGAACGTGGACCCGGCCTCGCTCGACACCAAGGCCATCGCCGCCTACACCGGCCCGGGCAAGATGCAGAGCACGACCGAGTTCCTGCTGGCCATCATCCCCAACACGGTGGTGGACGCCTTCGCCAAGGGCGAGATGCTGCAGGTGCTGCTGGTGGCCGTGCTCTTCGGCTTCGCGCTGCACCGCTTCGGCGGCCGCGGCACGCTGGTGTTCGACATGATCGAGAAGTCCTCGCACGTGCTCTTCGTGATCGTGGGCTACATCATGAAGGTGGCGCCCATCGGCGCCTTCGGCGCCATGGCCTTCACCATCGGCAAGTACGGCGTGGGCTCGCTCAAGCAGCTGGCCTTCCTGATGGGCACCTTCTATGCCACCTGCTTCGTCTTCGTGTTCCTGGTGCTGGGCATCGTGGCGCGCCTGCACGGCTTCAGCATCTGGAAGCTGGTCAAGTACATCAAGGAAGAACTGCTGATCGTGCTGGGCACCAGCAGCTCCGAAGCCGCGCTGCCGCGGATCATGGCCAAGCTGGAGAACCTCGGCGTGCGCAAGTCCACGGTCGGCCTGGTGGTGCCCACGGGCTATTCCTTCAACCTGGACGGCACCTCCATCTACCTGACCATGGCCGCGGTGTTCATCGCCCAGGCCACCAACACCCAGCTGGACATCACGCACCAGATCACGCTGCTGCTGGTGCTGCTGCTCACCTCCAAGGGCGCCGCCGGCGTCACGGGCAGCGGCTTCATCGTGCTGGCCGCCACGCTGTCGGCGGTGGGCCATGTGCCGGTGGCCGGCCTGGCGCTGATCCTGGGCATCGACCGCTTCATGAGCGAGGCCCGGGCCCTGACCAACCTGGTGGGCAACACCGTCGCCTCGGTGGTGGTCGGCAAGTGGACCGGCGACCTGGACGAGAGCCGCATGCACGAGGTGCTGAACAACGAGAGCACGCTCGAAGCCGACGCGCCGGAGCAGGTGCTGGACGCCACGACAGCGCGCTTCCCCACGAAGGCAGCCTGAGAAGCCACGGCGGCGCCGGCCGCCGCCCGCCACGGCCATACTCGCGCCGTGGCATCCAACTCCCCAGGGGCGCGACGCGCCCCTTTTTCATTCCTGCCGACCGGCGCCGGGCGCACCCGCCTGGGCCCCGCGCTGGCCGTGCTCGCCCTGGTGGCGCTGGCCGCCTGGGGCGCCTACGCCCTGGCGCTGCGCGTCGGGCTGGACCGCCTGGGCGAGGCGGCGGACCACCGGCTGGACATGGAGGTCGGTCGCATCGAGGCCGAGCTGGCCCGCTTCGACTACCTGCCCGCCCTGCTGGAAACTTCGCCCCAGGTGCAGCAGCTGCTGGCCAGCCCCTTCGACCCGGCGCTGCGTGCGCAGGCCAGCCACTACCTGCATGCGCTCAACGCCATCGCCGGGGCCGAGACGCTGTACGTGCTGGAGCCCGGCGGCGTGGCCGCGGCCGCCAGCGACGATGGCCAACTCGGCACGCCCGCCGGCCAGAACCTGTCGTACCGGCCCTACCTGCGCGAGGCCCTGGCCGGCGGGCGTGGGCGCTTCTACGGCATCGGCGTCACCAGCCGGGTGCCGGGCTACTACCTGGCCTATGCGCTGCCGCGCGGTGGCCCCGTGCGCGGCGTGGCCACCGTCAAGATCGACCTGCGCCCCGCGGCGCTGGCCTGGCGTCAGCTGCCCGGCGAGATGCTGCTGCTCGACGAGCACCAGGTCGCCATCCTGGCCTCGCGCGAGGACTGGAAATACCGCCCCATCGCGCCGCTGCCCGAGGCCGAGCGGGCCGAGGCAGCCGCCTCGCGCCGCTACGGCGACGCCCCGCTCACGCCTCTGGCGTGGCGCATGGCCGGCGACGGCCCGCTGGAGCCCGGCCCGGTGCGCGAGGTGCGCCTGGACGGCCGCAGCTACGCCGCCACCGTGCACCGCCTGGATGCCGGCCGCTGGCGCCTGGTGCTGCTGAGCGACGAGGGTCCCGTGCGGGCCGTGGCCGCCGCCGCGGCCGCCGGTGCCGCGCTGGCGGCCGCCGCGCTGCTGCTGGGCCTGCTCGTGCTGCGCCAGCGCCGCCGGCTGGTGCGCCAGCAATTGGCCAGCCGCGCCGCGCTGCAGGCGGCCAACGATTCGCTGGAACGCCGCGTGCAGGAGCGCACCGCCGAGCTTCGCGCCGCCCAGGCCGAGCTGGTGCATGCCGGCCAGCTGGCCGTGCTCGGCCAGATGTCGGCCGGCATGGTGCACGAGCTCAACCAGCCGCTGGCGGCGCTGCACACGCTGTCGGACAACGCGGTGCTGCTGCTGGAGCGGGGCCGCAGCGAGGATGCACGCGCCAATCTCTCACGCATCGCGCAGCTGGTGCACCGGCTGGGCCGGCTCACGGCGCAGCTCAAGGTCTTTGCGCACAAGCGCACCGAGCCGCCCGTCCCGGTGCTGCTGGAGCGGGCGCTGCGCGAGGCCGCGCTGCTGCATGCGCCCCGCCTGCGCGAGCTGGGCGTGGACCTGCGCACCGACAGCCTGCCCGCCACCCTGGCGGTGATGGCCGAGGAGACGCGCCTGGTGCAGGTGCTGGCCAACCTCGTCGGCAACGCTGCCGATGCGCTGGCCGAGGTGCCGGCGGGTACGCGATGGATCGCGGTGACGGCGCAGTGCGGCGATCCCCTGCGCATGGAGGCCCCGGCTGAAGGGCCGCGCCCGTCCGTGGCCAGCGCCGAGCCGCAGCACGAGTCCGACCGGCACAGCGTTGCGCCCCTCTGCCGCATCGTCGTCGCCAACAGCGGCCCGCCCATCCCGCCCGAGGTGCAGGCGCGGCTGTTCGAGCCTTTCTTCACCACCAAGCCCGCCGGCCGCGGCCTGGGCCTGGGGTTGATGATGTCGGCCCATATCATCCAGGCATTCGGCGGCAGCCTGCGCGTGGCGCGGCCCGACGAGATGGCCGACGGGGCTGGCGCCGCCTTCGTCATCGAGCTGCCCGCCGACGTGGGCGCCGACGCAACCGCCCCCCGCCAACAACCATGAACGCCCCCACCCATCCCATCCGCGTGCTGCTGGTCGAGGACGACGAGGACGTGCGCCTGGGCGCCGCCCAGGCCCTCGACCTGGCCGGCTTCGAGGTCCAGGCCTTCGGCGCCGTCGAGCCCGCGCGCGCCGCCATCACCGAGGGCGTGCCGGCCGTGGTGGTGTGCGATGTGCAACTGCCCGGCCAGAGCGGCCTGGGCTGGCAGGCCGAGCTGCACAAGACCGACCCGCAGCTGCCCGTGATCCTGGTCACCGGCCATGGCGACATCGCCATGGCCGTGCAGGCCATGCGCGACGGTGCCTACGACTTCATCGAGAAGCCCTATGCCTCCGACCGGCTGGTGGCCGTGGTGCGCCGCGCCGCCGAGCAGCGCCGGCTGGCGCTGGAGGTCGAATCGCTGCGCCGCGCGCTGGACGACTGGAGCGGCATCAAGGCCACGCTCATCGGCCGCTCCGCCGCCATGGAGCGGGTGCGGCAGGCCGTGCGCACGCTGGCGGCCACGCCGGCCGACGTGGTCATCTATGGCGAAACGGGCACCGGCAAGGACCTGGTCGCCCGCTGCCTGCATGAGCGCAGCAGCCGGCGCGGCGGCCACTTCGTGCCGGTCAACTGCGGCGGCCTTCCCGAAAATCTGGTCGACAGCGAACTCTTCGGCCACGAGGCCGGCGCCTTCACCGGCGCCGTCAAGCGCCGCATCGGCAAGTTCGAGCATGCGCACGGCGGCACGCTGTTCCTCGACGAGATCGAGAGCATGCCGATGGCGGTGCAGGTCAAGCTGCTGCGCGCGCTGCAGGAGCGCACCATCGAGCGCGTGGGCTCCAACCAGCAGGTGAGCGTGGACTGCCGGGTGATCGCCGCCAGCAAGGTGGACCTGCGCGAGGCCAGCGAGCAGGGACGCTTTCGCGCCGACCTGTACTACCGCCTGGGTGTGGCCTTCATCGAGTTGCCGCCCTTGCGCGAGCGGCGCGAGGACATCCCGCTGCTCTTCGAGCACTTCACGCTGCAGGCGGCCAAGCGCTACGGCCAGCCGGCGCCGGTGCCCGACACCCAGGCGCTGTCGGCGCTGCTCGGCCACGCGTGGCCCGGCAACGTGCGCGAGCTGCGCAACGTGGCCGACCGCTACGTGCTCGGCCTGCTGGGCGACAGTTTTTCCGACGCCCTGGGCGGTGGCCAGCGCGGCGTCTCGCTGCCCGAGCATATGGAGCAGATCGAGCGCACCCTGCTCAGCGAGGCCCTGCGCCGCCTGCAGGGCGACGTGCCCCAGGCCGCCAAGGAACTGGGCATCGCCAAGGCCACGCTGTACGACAAGCTCAAGCGGCTGGGGATCGATGCGGCGGGGTATCGGCGGGAGGAATGAGTGTGCGGCCAAGCGTCGGTCCAGCGGCAATCGAACCGGAAAATGAACCGGAAACAGATGCGCGGATAGGAATGCGCAAACATCTGTCGTTGAATGAGAAATTCATAGAATAAGCGGAAATGGAACCGGAAATTGACCGTGTCATCCACCCGCATCACAGTCTTTGATCAGCCGCATCAGTTCGAGCCTCTGGTTCCCGCCCAAAGGCTGGACCTGCTTCGGGAGCGGACACGGGAGGTGTTCGAAAAGTCGGCCACCCTCAAGGCTGCCGCCAGCGAGCCGGTGCGGGCTGGTCTGCGCGAGATCGTGCGATCCATGAACTCGTACTACTCCAACCGCATCGAGGGGCAGAGCACCCATCCTGCCCACATCGAGCGCGCCTTGCGGCAGGACTTTTCCGCTACGCCCGACGTGGCCCAGCGGCAGCGCCTGGCCCTGGCGCATATCGAGGCGGAACGCGAACTGGAGCCGCGGGTCGACTCGGAAGCGCAGGCCCTGTCCAGCGCCTTCGTGCGGGAGGCGCATCGCCGGCTGTATGAGCGCCTGCCCGCAGAGGACCGCAGGACCGACGACGGACGCGACATCGTGCCAGGCGGCCTCCGGTGCCACGACGTGAGCGTCGGCCGCCACCAGCCGCCCGCGTGGGCGTCGGTGCCGCTCTTCCTGGACCGCATGGACGCGGTCTATGGCCGTCTCAAGGGCGTCGACGCCCTGCTCTATACCGTCGCGGCGGCCCATCACCGGATGATGTGGACCCACCCCTTCGAAGACGGCAACGGCCGTGCCGTGCGCCTGCAGACGCACGGCGCCCTCTTCCCCATGAGCGGCGGTTTGTGGTCCGTCAACCGGGGCTTGGCGCGCGACCGGGATCGCTATTACCTGATGCTGGACGGGGCCGATGCCATGCGCCAGGGAGATCTGGACGGGCGCGGCAACCTGAGCGAGAAGGCGCTGTGGGATTGGTGCAGCTACTTCCTGGATGTCTGCACCGACCAAGTGGATTTCATGGCACGCATGCTCGACCTGGACAGCCTGCGGCAACGCCTGCACGCTTTCGTACTGACCCAGCGCGCAAGCGGTGCCGGTATCGAATACCGAGAAGAGGCGGTGCTGCCTCTGCAGATGCTGGCTGCCGCTGGAACGTTGACGCGTGGGGATTTCGGTCGCATGACTGGGCTGGAAGAAAGGACGGCCCGCAAGGTGATCTCGCGCCTGCTCAAGGACGGCCTGCTGCGCAGCGAGGGACCCCGGGATGTGCTCAGGCTGGGCCTGCCGCTGCACGCGCTGAACATCCTGTTCCCCAACCTTTATCCAGAGGCTGCTACGGCCGTGATGGACTGATGGGAGCGCGGTGTGCTCCCACTGGTCCGCAGCGCAATCCGGCTTGGCAGCCCCCGCGCCACGCAGTGCTTGACCTACAGCGCTATGCCGCTGCCGGCCACTGCGCAATCAGCTTGTCCAGCGTGACCGGATAGTCCCGCACCCGCACGCCCGTGGCGTTGTAGACGGCATTGGCCACGGCCGCCGCCGCGCCGCACAGTCCCAGCTCGGCGATGCCCTTGGCGGCCAGCGGCGAGGCCATGGTGTCGGGCTCGTCCAGGAACACCACCTCCTGCTCGGGAATGTCGGCATGCACCGGCACCTCGTAGCCCGCCAGATCGTGGTTGATGAAGAGGCCCAGCTTCGTGTCCACCGCCAGTTCCTCCATCAGCGCGGCACCCACGCCCATGGTCATGGCGCCGATCACCTGGCTGCGGGCGGTCACCGGGTTCAGGATGCGGCCCGCCGCGCAGACGGCCAGCATGCGGCGCACGCGGATCTCGGCCGTGTCCACATGCACCGCCACTTCCACGAAGTGGGCGCCGAAGGTCGAGTGCTGCCATTGCTTGGACAGCGACTCGTCGTACTCAATGCCGTCCTCGGCCGTCAGGGGCTCGCCGTCCTTCACCGCATCGGCCAGAGCCAGTCTGCGGCCACCGCTTCGGACCTCGCCGTCGATGAACTCGGCGCCCTCGGCCTCCAACCCCAGCTTGCGGGCGATGGCGTCGCGCAGCTTCACACATGCGGCATAGACGCCGCCCGTGGCATTGGCCGCGCCGAACTGGCCGCCCGAGCCGGCCGACACCGGCCAGTCCGAATCGCCCAGCTTCACCTCGACGCGCTCCAGCGGCACGCCCAGCAGGTCGGCCGCCGTCTGCGCCAGGATGGTGTAGCTGCCGGTGCCGATGTCAGTCATGTCGGTTTCGACGGTGACGCGGCCATCGGGTGCCAGACGCACGCGCGCGGCGGACTTCATCAGCATGTGGTTGCGGAAGGCCGCCGCCATGCCCACGCCGATGGCCCAGCGGCCCTCGCGCCTGACGCCGGGCTTCGCGGGACGCTGGTCCCAGCCGAAGCGCTTGGCGCCTTCGCGCAGGCAGTTCGCCAGACGACGCTGGGTGAAGCGGCGCTCGGGATGCTCGGGGTCCACGTCGGTGTCGTTGCGCAGGCGCAGTTCGACCGGGTCGATGCCGAGGCGCTCGGCCAGCTCATCCATGGCGACTTCCAGCGCCGCCATGCCGGGCGCCTCACCCGGGGCGCGCATGGAGTTACCTTCCGGCAGGTCCATCTCGGCCAGGTACATGGCGGTTCGGCGGTGGGCGCCGGCGTAGAGAAGCCGGGTCTGGTTGACGGCCGTCTCCGGTTGGCCCTCGGGCTGGTCGCCGGACCAGCTCTCGTGTGCGATGGCGGTGAGCCGTCCGTCCTTCTCCGCGCCCAGGCGGATGCGCTGGATCGTGGCAGGGCGGTGCGTGGTGTTGTTGGCGATCAGCGGACGATGCAGTCCGACGCGCACGGGGCGGCCCACCGCCCGCGAAGCCAGGGCGGCCAGCAGCGCATCCGCACGCAGGAACAGCTTGCCGCCGAAGCCGCCCCCAATGAAGGGCGAGCGCACGCGCACCTTCTCCTTGGGCATCTTCAGCGTGGCCGCGAGGTCGGTGCGGCACCAGTCGACCATCTGGGTCGAGGTCCACACGGTGAGGCGATCGCCCTCCCAGGACGCCAGCGTGGCATGCGGCTCCATCATGGCGTGCGATTCGTCGGGCGTGGTGTAGGTGGCGTCGAGCTGTACCGGCGCGGCAACGAAGGCGGCGTCGAAATCGCCGACCTCGGTCTTGGCATCGTCGCCCGCGATCTTGGCGTGCTCGCGTTCGGCGGCCAGGTCGAAGCGGCCGGGCGCGCTGTCGTAGCGCACCCGGATCAACGCGGTGGCGGCGCGGGCCTGCTCCAGCGTCTCGGCGACCACCACGGCGATGGCCTGGTGGTAGTGGTCGATGGCCGGACCGCCGAGCAGTCGGGCCGTGTTGCGCTTGGACTTGTCGAGCGAGCCCGCGTCCTTGGCCGTGACGACGGCCAGCACGCCCGGCGCGGCGCGAGCGGCTTCCACGTCCATGCTGGCGATGCGGCCCTTGCCGACGCCGGCGCCGAGCACCCAGCCGTACGCGGCCTCGCGCACATGGGCGTCGAATTCGGGATGCCATTCGCCCGCATAGGGCGCAGTGCCAGTGGTCTTGCGCGGGCCGTCGACGCGGTGCGTGGCCTGGCCGACATGGCGCAAATCCTCGCCCGGCACGGCGGTGGTGGAGGGATCGAATTTCACGGCTGCATCTCCTTCGCGTCGGCCAGCACGGCCGCCAGGGTGCGCTGCGCGAGCGGCAGCTTGAAGGCGTTGTCGGGGCGCGGATGGGCGTCGGCGAACAGACGCTCGGTAACGGCGTGTGGACCGTTCGGCAGTTCGGCCTCGGCGGCTTCCATGCGCCACGGCATGGGCGCCACACCGCCGAAGGCCACGCGCCCCTTGCCGTCGGGCTGCACGATGGCCGCCACCGACACCAGCGCAAAGGCGTAGGAGGCGCGGTCGCGCACCTTGCGATAGACATGCGTGCCACCGACGGGCGCGGGCAGCGTGACGGCGGTGATCAGCTCCGCCGGCGCGAGCACGGTGTCGCGCTCGGGCGTGTTGCCCGGCAGCCGGTGGAAGTCGGCAATGGGAATGGTGCGGCGCTGGCCGCCGGCCTGCACTGTCTCGACCTGGGCATCGAGCACGCGCAGGGCGACCGACATGTCGCCGGGATGGGTGGCGATGCACTGCGCGCTGCCGCCCACCACCGCCAGCTGTCGGCTGTAGCCCTGCAGCGCGCCGCAGCCGCTGCCCGGTTCGCGCTTGTTGCAGGGCAGGGCGGTGTCGTAGAAGTAGGGGCAGCGCGTGCGCTGCAGCAGGTTGCCGGCGGTCGTGGCCTTGTTGCGCAGCTGGCCCGAGGCACCGGCGAGCAGCGCGCGCGAAAGCACGCCATAGTCGCGCCGCACGCGGGCATTGGCGGCCAGGTCGGTGTTGCGCACCAGCGCGCCGATGCGCAGGCCGCCGCCCTCGATGGGCTCGATGCGATCCAGCCCCAGGCCGTTGATGTCGATGAGGTGCGTCGGCGTCTCCACCTGCAGCTTCATCAGGTCCAGCAGGTTGGTGCCGCCGGCGATGAAGCGGGCGTCCGGCGTGCGGGCGAGGGCCGCGACCGCCGCTTCGGGCGTGGCCGCGCGTTCGTAGCTGAAGGCTTTCATCGGGTGGCCTCCGCGGCTTCGGCGATGGCCTGCTGGATGTTGCTGTAGGCGCCGCAGCGGCAGATGTTGCCGCTCATGCGCTCGCGCATCTCGTCAGGCGACAGCAGGGGTTGGGCCTGCAGGTCGCTGCTCACATGGCTGGGCACGCCGTCGCGCAGTTCGCGCAGGGCGCCGACGGCCGAGCAGATCTGCCCCGGCGTGCAGTAGCCGCACTGGAAGCCGTCGTGGCGGACAAAGGCCTCCTGCATGGGATGCATGGCCTCGGGCGTGCCCAGGCCCTCGATGGTGGTGACCTCGCTGCCTTGGTGCATCACGGCCAGGCTCAGGCAGGTGTTGATGCGGCGACCATCCACGAGTGCGGTGCACGCGCCGCACTGGCCATGGTCGCAGCCTTTCTTGGTGCCGCACAGATGCAGGTGCTCGCGCAGGGCGTCGAGCAGGGTAGTGCGGTTGTCGACGGTGAGGCTGCGCGCCTCGCCGTTGACCGTCAGGTGCACCGTGCCGTGCAGGGCGCCGGTGGCGGTGCTGCCGCCGGCGGGCGATTCCGGCGCGCGGTCGCGCAGCGGCGGGGATTTCGGGCTGGGGGCCATGGGCTGCTCCGTGGGGTTCGTGGGGAATGGGCCGCCTGGATGAAAAGGGCGTGGCAGGTAATGCAGCGGCAGTCCCCACTTTGAAGGCCGTCCCAGGGGCCACATGCTCGGTGCAAGGACCAGCCGGGCGACAGCGCAGCGCCTGCCTGCCTGTGGGACGCGCCGGACACGGCATCCTCACGCATGCGAACGAGAAAAAGCCCCGGGGCCGAAGCCGCGGGGCTGGAGACGCGCAAGGCCAGCGGCGCGCGCCGCCGGCCGGCCAATGCCGGTGCGTCAGGCCATGACCGTGCCGCTCGCCTCGCCCAGGCCGATGCGTACCGCGCCGTCGCGCTCGCACCAGCCGCGCAGCACCAGCGTGTCGCCGTCCTGCAGGAAGGTGCGCTGCTCGCCGTTGGGGAGCTGGATCGGCTTCTTGCCGCCGAGCGTCAGCTCCATCAGCGAGCCGGCCGCGTCGGGCGTGGGGCCGGAGAGCGTGCCCGAACCCAGCAGGTCGCCGGGCTGCAGGTTGCAGCCATTGACGGTGTGGTGCGCCACCAACTGCGCGGCCGTCCAGTACGCGGCCTCTTTGGCGCGGCCCAGGGTCAGGCGCGCGGGCGGCTGGCCGTCGGCGCGCATCTTCGGCGTCTGGATCAGCACCTCCAGCACGATGTCCAGCTGGCCGTGCGCGCGGTTGGCCGCGCCATCCAGGTAGGGCAGCGGCTGCGGGTCGCCTTCGGGCCGGGTGAAGGGCGCACGGAAGGGCGCCAGCGCCTCCATGGTCACGATCCAGGGCGACACGGTGGAGGCGAAGTTCTTGGCCAGGAACGGGCCCAGCGGCTGGTATTCCCAGGCCTGCAGGTCCCGCGCCGACCAGTCGTTGAACAGGCCGACGCCGAAGAGGTGTGCCTCGGCGTCGTCGATGCCGACGGGCTGGCCGAGCGCGTTGCCCGGGCCGACGTAGAAGCCCAGTTCCAGTTCGTAGTCCAGGCGCTTGCAGGGGCCGAAGCTCGGTTCGCTGGCATCCGGTGCCTTGGTCTGGCCGCTCGGCCGCTTGAAGGTCGTGCCGCTGGGCACGATGGAGCTGGCCCGGCCGTGGTAGCCGATGGGCACCCACTTGTAGTTGGGCATCAGCGGCTGGTCAGGCCGGAACAGGCTGCCGATGGTGGTGGCATGGTGGATGCCGGTGTAGAAGTCGGTGTAGTCGCCCACCTTGCAGGGCACCGCGAGCTCGCAGGCCGACTGCGGCACGAGCGCCGCGGCCCAGGCGGCCTGCTGCGTGCTGCCCTGGGCCAGGCCGTCGGACAGGCGCTGGCGCAGCGCCACGCGCTCGGCGGGCGCGGCGGCCATCAGCGCGTTCATGTCGTCATGGTCCACCAGGCCGGCGGCGCGCAGGTCCAGCACCTGGTCGCCGATGGCGACGCCGATGCGCAGCGCCGCGTCGCTGCTGCCGGCGCGGCGGAAGCGGCCGAAGGGCAGGTTCTGGATCGGAAAGTCGCAGCCCGCCACGTTGGCGGATTCCACCCAGCTGCGCAGGTGGGGGTTGTGGGTCTTGTCGAGAAGGGTCATGGAAGAGCAGTGCAGTGGGAGTCAGTCGGCGGTCATGCCCGCCTTGCGGGCCACCTCGCCGAGGCGTTGGTATTCGGACTGCGTGAGCGCGGCCAGTTCCTCGGCCGTGCTGGCGCGCGGCGTGAAGCCGGCCTGCAGCAGCTTGTCGCGCACCGCGGGTTCGGCCAGGGCTTCGGCGAAGGCCTGGTTGAGCGTCCTGACGATGGCCGGCGGCAGGTGGGCCGGGCCATAGACGCCGAACCAGGGCTCCAGTGCATAGCCTTTCAGGCCCGTCTCGGCGATGGTCGGCACGTCGGGCAGCGAGGGCGAGCGCGCCGGCCCGGCCACCGCCAGCGCGCGCAGCTTGCCGGCCTGGATGTGTGGCAGCGAAGCAGGCAGGTTGTCGAACATCACGCCCACCGTGCCGCCCAGCAGGTCGGTGATGGCCGGGCCGCTGCCCTTGTAGGCCACGTGCGTGAGCTGGGTGCCCGTCATCTGCGCGAACAGCACGCCGGCCAGGTTCATCGAGGTGCCGGCCCCGGCCGTGGCATAGGGCAGGCCGGGCGTCTTCTTCGCGGCGGCGATCAGCTCGGGCACCGACTTGATGGGCGAGCTGGCCGGCACTTCGAGCACGATGGTCGAGGTGCCCAGCAGGCCGATGGCGGTGAAGTCCTTGCGCGGATCGAAGGGCACCGACTTGTAGATGTGCGGATTCAGCGCGTTGGTCGAGATGGCGCCGAAGCCGATGGTGTAGCCGTCGGCCGGGGCCTTGGCCACCACGTCCATGCCGATGTTGCCGCCCGCGCCGCCGCGGTTGTCGATGACCACCGGCTGGCCCAGCTTCTCGGCCACGCGCTGGCCGACGGTGCGCGCCACCAGGTCGGTGGTGCCGCCGGCGGTGTAGGGCACGATGAAGCGGATCGGCTTGGATGGGAAGTCGGCCGCCTGAGCCTGACCGCCAAGCACCACGCCGATGCCCAGTACGCATGCGGCTCCAATGCGGGAGACGCCGCGGAACCGGCTTCGCCGGGCCGCTGGCGGCGCCCCCTTGAGGGGGGATTCGGCTACACGAAGTGAGCAAGAAACGGGGGGGAACTCGTTCATTTTTGGAATTGGTCCTTCAGGCCCGCCCAGCAATCGGCGTAGTCGTGGTCCAGCGGGGCGGTCTCCATCGCGAAGGCGGTGGGCACGAAACGGTAGCGGCTCTCGAACATGAAGGCCAGCGTGTTGTCCAGCTTCTGCGGCTGCAGGTTGGCGCTGGAGGCCTTCTCGAAGGCCTCTTCGTCCGGGCCGTGCGGCACCATGGCGTTGTGCAGGCTGGCGCCGCCGGGCTTGAAGCCGCCAGGCTTGGCGTCGTACTCGCCGTACACCAGGCCCATGAACTCGCTCATCAGGTTGCGGTGGTACCAGGGCGGACGGAAGGTGTCTTCCATCACCAGCCAGCGCGGCGGGAAGATCACGAAGTCGCAGTTGGCCGTGCCCGGCGTATCGCTGGGCGAGGTGAGCACCGTGAAGATGGACGGATCGGGATGGTCGAAGCTGATCGAGCCGATGGTCATGAAGTTGACCGTGTCGTACTTCACCGGCGCCAGGTTGCCGTGCCAGGCCACCACGTTGAAGGGCGTGTTGCTGGCCGGCGCGCGCCAGAAGCGGCCGCCGAATTTCTTGATCAGTTCATAAGGGCCGGCGACGTCTTCGTACGCGGCCACGGGCGCCTGGAAGTCGCGCGGATTGGCCAGGCCGTTGGAGCCGATGGGGCCCAGCTCCGGCAGGCGGAACTGCGCGCCGTAGTTCTCGCACACGTAGCCGCGCGACGGGCCGGCGCCGGCCTCGGTGTCGGGCAGTGCCACCTTGAAGGCCAGGCCGCGCGGCAGCAGGGCGATCTCGCCCGGCTTCACGTCGAGCACGCCGAGCTCGGTGGTGATGCGCAGGCGCCCCTGCTGCGGCACCACCAGCAGCTCGCCGTCGGCATTGACGAAGGCACGGCGGTCCATCGACTTCGTGGCCAGGTACACGTGGGCGGCCACGCCGGTCTGCGCATCGGCATCGCCATTGGCGGCCAGGGTGCGCATGCCTTCCACGAAGTCGGCCTCCACGCCGGCCTCGAAGGGGATCGGGTGCCAGCGCAGCGGCTCGGGCGCCAGGGCGGCGGCGCGGTCGCCGCCGGTGGTCCACAGCGGCTGGGCCCAGGCCTGGTAGCGGCCGGCCACCACGCTGGGCTGCCGGCGGTACATCCAGCTGCGGCGGTTCTGGTGGCGGGGGGCGGTGAAGGCGGTGCCGGACATCAGCTCGGGGTAGAGCTGCAGCGGCGCGCGCTGCGGGCTGTTGCGGCCCTGGGGCAGTGCACCGGGCACGGCCTCGGTGGCGTATTCGTTGCCGAAGCCGCTCTGGTAGCGCAGGGAGGAAGAGGGGTCGGAGGCGGTCATGGGAATCCTCGCAGGTTGGACGGGCCGGCGCCGCAGCACAGCGTGCGCGCCGGTCCGGGGTTGGCTCCAATTAGTTTTAATGAAATGAGTTCGACTATGCCGAACTGGCGGCGAGTGTAGGCCGCGCATCTGGTAATGTCTAACGATTTACAAATCAACGAATCCAGGCGGGTGATGGCGGAAGACGGCGAACGCGGCGCACAGCGTGGCATCCAGAGCATCGAGGTGGGCGGCACCCTGCTGCAGGCCCTGGTGCACACCGGCCGGCCCATGCCGCTGAAGGCGCTGGCACAGGAGGCCGGCATGACGCCGGCCAAGGCGCATCCCTACGTGGTGAGCTTCGGCCGGCTGGGCCTGATCGAGCAGGACGGCGCCACGGGCCATTACCAGCTCGGCCCGCTGGCGCTGCAGCTGGGGCTGATCGCCATGGCGCAGACCAACCCCGTGCAACTGGCCACGCCGGTGATCGAGGCGCTGGCCCGGCGCACCGGCCACACGCTGGCGCTGGCGGTGTGGGGCGAGCGCGGCGCCACCATCGTGCGCACGGCCGAGTCGCCGGCGGCGGTGCATGTGGCGATGCGCCATGGCACCGTGTTCTCGCTCGCCGGCACGGCCTCGGGCCGGCTCTTCGGCGCCTACCTGGACGAAGCGGTCGTGCGCGCCGCGCTGGAGGCCGAGCGGGCCCGCGCACAGCCGGGCGAGGCCGGCATGCCCGCGCCCGCGCCGCTGCCCGACTGGAACGCCTTCGAGGGCCAACTGCGCGAGGTGCGCGGGCGCGGCCTGTCGCGCTCCGAGGGCGAGGTGCTGCCCGGCATCAGCGCCATGGCCGCGCCGGTCTTCGACGCGGGCGGGCGCATCGTCATCGCACTCACGGCCATCGGCGCCTCCGCCGTCTTCGACACGCGCTGGGACGGCCGCCTGGCGGCGGTGCTGCGCGAGGCGGCGGCCGACATCTCGGCCCGCCTGGGCGCCCGCCGGCCCGGCTGACGTCCAGCTGCGGCATCGCTGCAACGGCGCCCCCCATAAGGCGGGTGCCCGCCGCGCAGAGAGGCGCTGGCCGCGGCGATACTCGCGCTTTTCTCCAGACGACGGTCCTGCGGCCGTCCCCCCTTGCCCGCGCCCATGTTCAGAAAGCCCCTGACGCGCCATGTTCTCTGCATGTCCGGAGGGGCGGTGCTGGCCGTGGTGCTGTGCCTGGCCTTCGGTGCCTGGTCCGTGCAGCGCGACCGGGCCGAGCAGGCGGGCGAACTGGCCGACAGCTACGTCAACCTGGCGCGTCGGATCACCGGCGAGGCGGTCGAGACCATCGACGCCATCCATGCCGAGCCGGCCGAGTGCGGCCCCCAGGAAGTCGCGCGCCTGCGGGCCCTGGTGCTCAACAGCCGCTTTCTCAAGGCCGCTGCCCGGCTGGAGAACGGGCAGGTGGTCTGCAGCTCGATCATCGGCCGAGTGGATCCGCCGGCGCAGCCCCCGCGGGTGGACCTGGCCGGCGACGGCGGCCGGCGCATCTCCTTCAACGTGCCCGAGCTGGGTGCGCCCGGCAGCCGCTCGATGGTCATCCGCGAAGGCAATGCGATGGTCTCCATCCATGCGCGCACCTTCATCGACCTGGCCGACCCGCGGCTGGACTTCGCCCTGGTGGCCAAGGACGGCGACGTGGGGCGGCTGCTGTTCACCAACACGCCCGCGCTGCAGGGGCTGGAGCGCGTCTCCGGCACCGAACCCACGCTCACCTTCAACGGCCAGCGCTACCAGGTGCGCTGCCTGCAGGCCTACACCGGCTGCATCGTGGCCACGCTGCGGGTGCCGCAGGGCGTGTGGGGCTCGCCGGTGATGATCGAGATGGGGGCCTTCGGCCTCCTGCTGGGACTGAGCGGCGGCTTTGCGTTCAGCGCCTTCCTGGGACGCTCGCGCTCGCTCAGCCGCCAGCTGCTGCTGGCCATGCGCAGTGGCGAGCTGCGCGTGGTCTACCAGCCCATCGTGCGCCTGTCCGACCGCCGACGCGTGGGCGCCGAAGCCCTGCTGCGCTGGACCGATGCCACCGGCAAGCCGGTGAGCCCCGATGCCTTCATCAGCGAGGCCGAGCGCAACGGCATGATCGGGCAGGTCACCCGCTTCGTGATCAGCCGCGTGCTGGAGGACCTGGGCGACGGCCTGCGCCGGCGGCCGGACTTCCAGGTCACGGTCAACGTCTCAGCCGACGACCTGATGGACAGCGGCTTCCTGCCCTTCCTGTCGGCGCGGCTGCAGGCGGCGCGGCTGCAGGCCTGCAGCATCGGGCTGGAGCTGACGGAGCGCACCACCGCCAACAGCCGCGAACTCAGCCGCGCCATCGCCCGCGTGCGCGAGGCGGGGCACAAGGTCTACATCGACGACTTCGGCACCGACTATTCGAGCCTGTCGTACCTGTCGCGGCTGCGGGTGGATGCGATCAAGATCAACCGCACCTTCATGCAGGCACTCCACGACCAGAGCGACCAGGACACCATCGCCCCGCAGATCGTGGTGATGGCCGAGGTGCTGGGCCTGACCATGGTGGTCGAAGGCATCGAGGAAGAGCAGCAGGCCGCCTACTTCCACACCCTGGCGCCCGACGCGCTGGCGCAGGGCTGGCTGTTCAGCAAGCCGGTGGAGGCGTCGCTGCTGTTCAGCTGACACCTCCTGCCGCTGCCACCCCCGCTCCGCGGAACGGCGGCGATGACTTCAAGGCCCCTCTCCCCTCGCGGGAGAGGGGTTGGGGAGAGGGGGCCACCCCCCAACCTCAACCCTGCTTCGCCGCCTCCAGCACGTCTCGCGTGCGCTCGGCCTCGCGGCGGGCGGCGGCGGCGAAGTCGACGCCGCTGCTGGCGTAGCAGATGGCGCGGGACGAGTTCACGATGATCGGCGCGTCCTCGCGCCAGCCGGCGCGCACGGTGGCCACCGCATCGCCGCCCTGGGCGCCCACGCCGGGGATCAGCAGCGGCACCGTCGGTGCCAGCTCGCGCACGCGGCGGATCTCCTGCGGATAAGTCGCGCCCACCACCAGGCCGAGCTGGCCATTGAGGTTCCACGGCCCCTGCGCCAGCGAGGCCACATGCTCGTACAGCAGCGGCTGGTCCGGCACGTCGGCCAGGCGCTGGCTCTGCAGATCGTCGCCGCCCGGGTTGCTGGTGCGGCACAGCAGGAAGGCGCCCTTGTGCGGGTAGCGCAGGTAAGGCGAGACGGAATCGAAGCCCATGAAGGGCGACAGCGTCACCGCGTCGGCGCCGTAGCGCTCGAAGGCCTCGGCCGCGTACTGCTCGGCGGTGGAGCCGATGTCGCCGCGCTTGGCGTCGAGGATGACCGGCACCTGCGGCGCCACGGCCCGCATGTGGGCCATCAGCCGCTCCAGCTGGTCCTCGGCGCGGTGGGCGGCGAAGTAGGCGATCTGCGGCTTGAAGGCGATCACCAGATCGGCCGTGGCCTCGACGATGGCGGCGCAGAAGTCGTAGATGCGGCGCGGGTCGCCCTTCATGCCCTCGGGAAAGCGGGTGGGCTCCGGGTCCAGCCCCACGCACAGCATGGAGCGGTTCTGGCGCTGCGCGGCCTGCAGCTGATCGAGGAAAGACATGGGGCGCGATTCTAGGAGGCCCCCTCGGGGCGGCCGTGCCGGCACCGGCCGCCTGCCCGGGAACGGCCTGCGGGTGGCGGCCCCGCGTGTCGGGCGCTCAACCGGCTGCCGCGGCCAGGCGCTCGAACTCGGCCGCCGCCAGGCACAGGTCGGCCCAGGCGCGTGCCTTGTCGGCCGGGGTGCGCAGCAGGTAGGCGGGCGCGTAGCTGGCGACCACGGCAGTGCGGCCGTCGGCGCAGCGGCCGACCTGGGCACGCAGCCGGCCCAGCGGCTGCGCGCCGAGCAGCTGCTGCGCCGCCAGCGGACCCAGCGCCAGCACCATGCGCGGCGCGAGTTCGCGGCAGGCATGGTCGAAGCCAGCCTCGAAGGGCTCGTCGTCCTCGCCTTGCGGCACGCCGGGCGCGGGGCGGTGCACGCGCTGCAGGTGCACCGGCGCGGGGCCGGCGTGCAGGCGCAGGGCGCGCAGCATCTGATCGAGCAGGCGGCCGGCGTCGCCGACGAAGGCGGCGCCATGACGGCCATCGGGGCCGGGCGGCATGTCGACCAATACCAGCCAGCCGCCTGGGGTGGGCGCGTCGCCGCTGGCGCCGGCCGGCAGGTACAGGCGTTGGGCCGGCTCGATGCGCACGGCGGGGGCACTCCCGGCCCGTGCGGAGGGTGCGCCGGTTCGTGGGGCCGGGGACGCCGTGGCGGAGGCGGGCGACTCGGCCGTGGGGCGGCGACCGGGCGCGGAGGAAGCCCGTGCCGCCTGGCGCAGGGCTGGCGGCGCTGCGGCGGAAGGCGGCATGTCCTCCGGCGGTACGTCGTCGATCCATGCGGGCGGGCCGTCGTCCGAAGGCGGCGCGTGGGGCGTGTCGGTGCCCGGACGATCCATCGGCGGGCGGGCTGCGCGGGCGGCCGCGGGCTCGGCGGTGTGCTCGCCGACGAGCGCAGCGGGCTCTGCGGCCTGGGTCGTCTCAGCTGCGGCGATCGGTGCCGCCACCTCCGCCGTCTGCGCCGGCCACCAGACCTTGACGCCCATCTCCTCCAGCATGGCGCGCTGGCGTGCATCGAGCATCAGGCTCATCTCGGGTTTCCTGGGCGTGCGAACGCGCGTGCGTGCGGCGCGCCCTGTTGAATGGGGGCGGAGGACGGGGTCACGGGGCCGTGCCCTCCAGCCGCAGGCTCATCACGATCGCGTCCTCGCGACGGCCGGGCGCGGCCGGGTAGTAGCCCTTGCGCTGGCCCACGCGGCGGAAGCCGTGGCGTTCGTAGACCTGCTGGGCGCGCGTGTTGCTCACCCGCACCTCCAGCCACAGCCAGCCCGCGCCCTGCGCGCGCGACCATACGCCCAGCGCCGTGAGCATCAGCGCCGCCCAGCCCTGGCGCTGGAAGGCCGGCGCCACGGTGATGTTGAGCAGATGCACCTCGTCCACGCCCTTCATGGCGACGAAGTAGCCGATCAGCGTGTCGGGCGGTGCGCGCCGCCCGGCAACGTCGGCGCCGAAGCCGGGCGCCTCGGGCGGCGTGGGGCCGACCAGGCACATGCAGTGGTAGCCGGCATGCATCGAGTCGATGAAGTTGCCGCGCGTCCACGGATGGGTGTAGGCCTGCTGCTCGATGGGCAGCAGCGCGTCGAGGTGGGTGACGCGCATGGGCTCCAGGCGCGCCTCGGGCAACTGGGGCAGGGCGCTCATGCGGACGTCGCTCCGGTGGCGGCGGCGTTCTTGATCGCCTCGCGCTCGGCCGTGGTCTGGGCGACCTTGTCGCGCACGTACAGCGGCTGGGCCTCGGCCGCCGGCACGGCGCGGCCGGCGGCGAGCATGGCCGGGGCCAGGCGCAGCAGG
This sequence comes from Pseudacidovorax sp. 1753, assembly GCF_040544975.1. Classification (NCBI taxonomy): domain Bacteria; kingdom Pseudomonadati; phylum Pseudomonadota; class Betaproteobacteria; order Burkholderiales; family Comamonadaceae; genus Pseudacidovorax; species Pseudacidovorax sp. 1753. The sequence continues at coordinate 92,040 of NZ_JBEPKY010000013.1, forward strand.
GCGGTGGCGGTGGGCAGGCAGGCATGGCGCGGTGCATCGGCGGGCAGGCGCTCGCCATAGGCCGCGAACGCGTTGCCGGCCAGCAGGAAGCCGGGCGGCACCTGCACCTGCTCGGGCGCCATCAGGCGCGGGGCTTCGCAGTGACCGGCCGCGGTGTCGCAGGCAGCGGCATAGACCTCGTCCATGCGCGCGTCGAGCACCGCCATCACCTGCGCCGCGCCGGTGGCATGGCGGGCCTCCTCGGCCACGGCGTGCAGCGTGTCGATGGGCAGCACGGGAATGTCCGCCCCATAGCCCAGGCCCTGCGCCACCGCGCAGGCGGTGCGCAGGCCGGTGAAGGCGCCGGGGCCGCGGCCGAAGACGATGGCCTGCAGTGCGCCGAGCGTCAGCCCGGCTTCGGCCAGCAGTTCGTGGATCAGCGGGATCAGCGCGGCCGAAGCCTGGGCGCCGCCGGCCTGGGTGCGGGCGACCACGCGGTCGCCGTGCTGCACCGCCACCGACAGCGTGTCGGTGCTGCAATCGAAGGCGAGGAGTTCAGGCATTGCAACCCTTGGTCGTGGCACAGGCCGGCACCGCGGCGGACGCGGCCGGCGCCTTGCGCTGCACACCCAGCAGGATGCCGAGGGTCACCAGCGCCAGCCCGGCCAGCAGGCCCGGATGCAGCGGCTCGTCCAGGAAGAACACCGCCGACAGCGCCGACAGGCCCGGCACCAGCGCCGTGATCATGGTGGTCCGCACGGGGCCGAAGTAGCCGATCATCTTCGTGAAGGTGATGCCCGAGATCACCACCGAGCCGATGCCCTGGAAGGCCATCTGGAAGGCGATGGCGCCCCAGGGGGCGCTGGGCAGCTTGCTGTGCACGACGCCCGCCCAGACCAGCAGGGCATACAGCGGCACATAGGTCAGCAGCGCGAACATGGTGATGGCGATGGTGGCGCGCACCGCGTCCAGCGCATGCCGGCGCACGATGACGCCGTAGCAGGCCCAGCAGAAGGCGGCGGACATGAACAGCAGGTCGCCCTTCCACACATCGGCCGTGCCGCCCGCGTCCGCGCCGCCGAAGGCCTGCAGCAGGCTGCGCCCGCCCACCATCAGGTCGCCCGCGACGATCAGGCCCAGCCCCGCGGCCCGCAGCGGCGTGATGCGGTCACGCAGCACCACCGCCGCCAGCAGCGCCGTCCACAGCGGCAGGCTGCCGGGCATCAGCACCGCGGCATGGCCGGCCGGCGCGAAGAAGAAACCCGAATACGCCAGGCCCGCATAGAGCACCGCGCCGAAGATGCCGGCCAGTGCGCTCAGCCGCAGCGAGAGGGGCGACAGGCCGAACAGCGAGCCGGCCTGGGTATCGCCCGCCCGCCGGGCCTGCGCCACCAGCCAGGCGCCCCAGGGCGCGAGCACCACGCTGGCGCCCAGGATGCGGGCCAGACCGATGTCCAGTGGCGCCAGCGAGCGGCCGGCGGTGGCGCGGGAGATGACGATGAAGCCCGTCCACACCAGAACGGTGATGACAGCCGAGCCGACACCCACCGCCCGGGGAGACAGGCGCAGGAGCGATCGGTCGGCAGCAGGCATCGGGCGATTATCGAGGGGCCTCGCCGCGGTCGTCGGCACCGGGGGCTTGCGGGGGCCGACCGGCCACGGTGACCGCCGCGCCAGCCGCGCGCAGGGCGGCCACCGCCGCTTCGGGTGCCTGTGGCGCCACCAGCACCGTGCCGGCCTCGGCCAGCGGCGCGATCACATAGGGCGAGGCTGCACCGAGCTTTTCGGAAGAGGCCATGACCACCGTCTCGGCCGAGGCCGCCATCAGCGCCCGCTTGATGGCGGCTTCCTCCATGTCGGCGGTGGTCAGGCCCGCCTGCGCATGCACCCCGGTCACGCCCAGGAAGCAGGTGTCGGCATGGATGCGGGCGATGGCCTCGGTGGCCGCGGCGCCCACCGCCACGACCGAATGCTTGAACAGCCGTCCGCCGATCAGCACCACCTCCACGCCGGGATGCGCCACCAGCGCCACCGCCACCGACGGGCTGTGCGTGACCACCGTGGCCTGCAGCGTGGCCGGCAAGTGGCGCGCCAATTGCACGGCGGTGGTGCCGCCATCGACGAACACCACCTGCCCGGGCCGCACCATGGCTGCTGCGGCGCGGCCGATGGCCACCTTCTCCTGCGGGGCCAGGCGCTCGCGGCCGGCGAAGTCGGCCTCGGCCGCCGCCATCGGCAGCGCGCCGCCGTGCACCCGCTGCAGCTTGCCCTGCGCCGCCAGCTCCCGCAGGTCGCGGCGGATCGTGTCTTCCGACAGGCCCAGCGATTCGCCGAAAGCCTTGGCCACCACCTGGCCATCGCGGCGGAGGGCGTCAAGGATGAGCTGGTGGCGCTGGCGGGTGAGCATGGGTCGATGGTAGCCAGGGATGCATGAAGATGCACGAAATTTCTTGATATTGCACGAGTGTGCGCCTAGCATCCGCCGCCATGACCTCCACCAGCGAACGCGTCCGGGTGCGCGACGTCACCCTGCTCTCCGACAACTGGTACACGCTCAAGACCACGCGTTTCGACTGGCAGCGCCGGGACGGGCGTTGGCAGACCCAGCAGCGCGAGACCTACGACCGCGGCAATGGCGCCGTCCTGCTGGCCTACGACCTGGCGCGGCGCACCGTGCTGCTGGTGCGGCAGTTCCGTTATCCGGCCTTCGTCAACGGCCACGACGGCCTGCTCATCGAGGCCGCGGCGGGCCTGCTGGACGATGCCGCGCCCGAGGCCCGCATCCGCGCCGAGGCCGAGGAAGAACTGGGCTACCGCCTGGGCGAGGTGCGCAAGTTGTTCGAGGCCTTCATGAGCCCCGGCTCGGTCACCGAGAAGCTGCATTTCTTCGTCGCACCCTACGACGCCGCCATGCGCATCGGCGACGGCGGCGGCCTGGCCGAGGAGGGCGAGGACATTGAGGTGCTGGAGCTGCCTTTCGACGAGGCGCTGGCCATGGCGGCGGACGGCCGCATCGCCGATGCGAAGACCATCCTCCTTCTGTACCACGCGCAATTGCACCTGTTCGGCCCGCGCGGGGGCTGAGCGGGGCGCGGCCGCCCACCGGCGTGCCGCGGCCTGCTGACGCACCCAGCGCTCCGGATAATCCCGGCGCATGCCTGTGCGCTGCTTCTCTTCCTGCCTTCCCCGCCTCCCGCTTCTCACTTTCCTGCGCGCTGCTGCGCTGGCCGCCACCGTCGCGGGCGCGGGCTCGCCGGCACTGGCCCAGCCCTCGCCAGCGGTCCCTGCCGGCGCTGCCATGCCGTCCACGGCGCTGCCGCCCTCCGTCGAAGCCGCCCTGGCCCGCGCCAAGGTACCGCGCGATGCCGTCACCTTCTTCGTGGCCGACGCCGAGGGCCGCCAGCCCCCGCGCCTGGCCTGGCGGGCGCAGGAGCTGGTCAACCCGGCCTCGGTGATGAAGCTGGTCACCACCTATGCCGGGCTCGACCTGCTGGGCCCTGCTTACACCTGGAGCACGCCGGTGTACGCCGATGGCGCCGTGGTCGACGGCACGCTGCAGGGCAACCTGTACCTGCGCGGCCAGGGCGACCCCACGCTGGTGGTCGAGCGGCTCTGGCTGCTGCTGCGCCGCGTGCAGGCCCTGGGCATCCGCCGCATCGCCGGCGACGTGGTGGTCGACCGCAGCGCCTTCGACGCCGGCGTCGAGAGCGACCCGGCCGCCTTCGACGGCGAGCCGCTGCGGCCCTACAACGCCTCGCCCGACGCCTTCCTTGTCAACTTCCGCACCGTGACGCTGGACTTCACGCCCGAGGCCGGCGGCCGCTTCGCGCTGATGAGCGCCGAGCCGCCGCTGGCGGGCGTCAGCTTTCCTGCGCGCGTGCCGCTGGGTGCCGGCGAATGCGGCGACTGGCGCACCGCGCTGCAGGCCGACTTCGCGGACCCGGCGCAACCGCGCTTTGCCGGCGCCCTGCCGGCCGCCTGCGGCGCGCGCAGCTGGCCCGTGGCCTGGCCCGATCCGCAGCGCTTCGGCCTGCGCGCCATCGGCGGCCTGTGGCAGCAGATGGGCGGCCAGATTGACGGCCAGCTGCGCCTGGGCGCCGTGCCGGCGAGTGCGCGCCTGCTGTTCGAGGCCGCCTCGCCGCCCCTCGGGCAGGTGGTGCGCGACATCAACAAGTACAGCAACAACGTGATGACCCAGCAGCTCTTCCTGACGCTGGGCCTCACGCAGCGGCAGCGCGGCAGCTTCGACGCCGCGCGCGCCGCCGTGCGGCAATGGTGGACGTCGCGCGTGGGCGGCAACGAGCCGGCGCCGGTGATGGTCAACGGCGCCGGCCTGTCGCGCGAGGACCGGCTCACCGCGGCCGGACTGGCGCGCATGCTGCAGGTGGCCTGGCGCTCGCCGGTCATGCCGGAGCTGATCGCCTCACTGCCCGTGATGGGCGTGGACGGCACCCTGCGCAATCGGCCTGCGAATACGTCGGCCCACCTCAAGACCGGGAGCCTGCGTGACGTAGCGGCGATTGCCGGCTATGTGGACGGCGCCGGGGGGCGCAGATGGGTTGTCGTCGCGATTGCCAACGATCCGGTGGCTGGCGCGGCGCGGCCGGCGTTCGATGCGTTGGTGCAATGGGCGAGTGAAAATCCATACAAATAAGAAATCATTTAGGCATATGAAAATTTGATAATTCTTTGTTGGATCTCCTTTAAAAATAAAAAGATTGATTTATAAAATATGACGCCCAATATTGATATCAGTCTGCCTGACCGCTATGACATGCTCGCTAGAAAAGCGGTTGGTCAGCTCTCTCAGATCATTTCTCCAGTGGAGAGCGCCCTCGATCATATTGACGCTTTGCACGCGGACATGCGGGCGTCATCTCGCGGCGTTTTTTTGATCGTCAGAGGCGATTCCGGTACTGGAAAATCGACTTTCATTCATACAATAGGATTGTTCCGCGACGACGTTGAAACCATTTCTTTTCCTAAGGAAGAGGATATCTCTGAGGTCCTTCAGAGTCTTGGCTCAACAAAAAAGAAGCTAAGAATTGTTGTCTTTGAAGGGCGCGAGGCCCTCACAGACGTTTCAAAGGAACTGCTTGAAAAGTCAATTCACGCCATAAATTCTTTTGTTCGTACGGTAGCGGGTGAACTAACAATCGTGGCATGGCCTGCGAATCGGGATGATTTGGCAGAGAATCTAGCGGCACTGGCCCCCGAAATTGGGGCGGAAGCATTAACAGGCTTAGGCAACCCGGTTTTTAAATTCAGTGGGCCTAGTACCTCAGAGTATATTGCAATCGCAAATAAAACTTTGGCGCTTCTAAATCAAGGTGAGACGTTGCATGATTTGGGAATTTCCGATCAACGTGCAAATCAGCTCGTCGCAGAGTCTTCAACGATAGGAACGTTTTTGGCGAAGGTGCGCCGAGACCTTCTTGCGAATCAGCGGCAGCTTGCGACGCTTACAAAGAGAGAGCTCTGCAGGGTTTGGGTCGTCGTTTTGGCGGGCAACGAGCCAGAAGCTGACATCGACGCTTTAACCCGGGGAACTATGTATTCAGCTGATATTGACCGTATGCTTTCCGTAACGAACGCGAATATTGTTAGAGACTTGAAGGAATTTCCAGAAAAGCTGGGAATGCTAGGTACCTATTTAGATGCGAGAGTCCTTCATGTCCCCGTACTTGCAGCCCTAGCAGTAGTCCGCACTTATGCCAGTGACAATCTCAGAAATATAATGAAAAGTGCCGGGATGCTTGCTGCCCCCGAGAAGGATGCAAAGGAGCGGCTTGCTGATACGAATTTTGTTGCCTCGTTTAAAAATGCGCCGATCGGAGCACGGAAAGTTGGTGGCAAGGTTGGTCCAAATTCCGTTACGGCCTTTGAGAAACTAACCAATATTGCATCATCTAATGATATTGAACTAAATAAAGCAATAGGTGCTTGTTTGGTGGATATGGGAATAGTCGATAGCTGCGCTTACGAAAAAGATTTTGGATCTGGAATGTCTCGCCGCACAGATATTGTGGCTGCAGTTGAGGCAGGAACAATTCGTCTTGAGATAATGTGGCGTAGAAAAACCGGGCGAGCGGAAATCGCCAATTATGTGTTGACGAAGCTTTTCAATTATGGAAAAGCTATCGGTTACCTTTCTAATGGGCGCGTCGATGCGTGATCCAAATAATTGGAGAGGTCTGCGGCGCACTCGAAAATGTAGATCTATTGCCCGACTTCGAGTGGCTTGCAGCTCATTCGGATTTGCGGTCGACTAATAAGGTTTGCTTTTTACACAGCCGCCCGCATCAACCGATCCCGCACGCCTTCCCACTCCGCCGTCTCCGGCGGCGTCTCGATCCAGATCAGCTTGGCGCCCTCGTCGTCGAACTGCCGCAGCAGCGCGAACAGCTGCCGCGCCGCTTCGGCCGCGTCGTCGGGCATGCGGCGCAGGATCAGGCGCTGCGAGCGGCTCTTGAGCGGGGTGCGCGACCACACGGCGATGTGGGCGGCCTGGGCGCCCAGCACGTCCAGCGCGGACTGCAGCATGCGGCCATCCATCAGCCGCACCTTGGCCGTCGGCGCGTAGTGCGATTCCAGCGTGCCCGAGGCGCGCGGGTCGGGCTGGGCCAGTTCGGCCTGGCTGCGCAGGCGCTCGCCGGCCACGCGCTCGATCTGCGCGCGGGTGATGACGCCCGGGCGCAGCAGCACCGGCGCGCCGCGGCTGCAGTCGACGATGGTCGACTCGATGCCCACGGTGCAGGGGCCGCCGTCCACGATCAGCAGGTCGTCGCCGAACTCGCCGGCCACATGGGCGGCGGTGGTCGGGCTCACGCGGCCGAAGCGATTGGCACTGGGGCCGGCCAGGCCGGGCACGCCGTGGCGGGCGCAGGCATGCAGCAGCGCCTGCGCCACCGGATGGTCGGGGCAGCGCAGGCCGATGGTGTCCTGCCCGCCCGCGGCGGCCGCGCCCACGCCGGGCTGGCGGGTGGCGATCAGGGTCAGCGGGCCGGGCCAGAAGGCATCGGCCAGCGCGCGCCCGAAGGCCGGCAGCGGCTGCGCGAAGCGCGACAGCGACTCGGCCTGCCGCAGCTTGTCGGGCAGGTGCACGATCAGCGGATGGTCTGAGGGCCGGCCCTTGGCGCGGAAGATGCCGCGCGTGGCGTCGTCGTTGGCGGCGTCGGCGCCCAGGCCGTAGACCGTCTCGGTGGGAAAGGCCACCAGCTCGCCTGCCCGCAGCGCGAGCGCGGCGCGTTCGATGGCGTGGCTGTCCTGGCCGTCGAGGATCATGGCGGGCTCAGCAGGCGGAGCTGTCGGGCAGACCGAGCAGCGCCGCGGCCTGTGCAGCGGCGGCGCGCACGCCGGCGATGTCGGCGCCGGTGATGTTCAGGTGCCCCATCTTGCGCCCGCGCCGCGCCTCGGTCTTGCCGTAGAGGTGCAGGTGGGTGCCGGGCAGGGCCAGCACCTGGGCCCAGGCCGGGTCGCGCTGCTGGTTGCTGCCTTCGGCGAACCACAGGTCGCCCAGCAGGTTGAGCATGATGGCCGGGCTGTGCTGGCGCGGCGCCACCAGCGGCAGGCCGGCCAGGGTGCGCACCTGCAGGTCGAACTGCGAAACGTCGCAGGCGTCCATGGTGTAGTGGCCGCTGTTGTGGGGGCGCGGCGCCATCTCGTTGGCGACCAGGCTGCCGTCCTCCAGCATGAAGAACTCGACGCACAGCACGCCCACATAGCCGATGCCATCGGCGATGGCGCGCGCGGCCTCGACGGCGCGGGCGGCGACGGCGGGCGGCAGGGCCTGCTCATGCACCTCGGTCACGGCCAGGATGCCGCCGCGGTGCAGGTTGCGCTGGGGCGGAAAGTGCACCGCCTGCCCGTCGTGGCCGCGGGCCACGATCACCGAGCATTCCAGCGCCAGCGGCAGGCGCTTTTCGAGCACGCAGGGCACGCGGCCGGTGGCGTCCCACGCCGCGCCGAGTTCGGCCAGGGTCTGCACGCCCTGCTGGCCCTTGCCGTCGTAGCCCATGCGCGCGGTCTTGAGGATGCCGGGCAGCAGGTCGGCCGAGACGGCCGCCAGGTGGTCGGCGTTCTCGATCACCGCATAGGGCGCACAGCCGATGCCGCTGGCGGCGCTGCAGCGCACGAAATGCGCCTTCTCGCGGATGCGGTCTTGCGCAATGCCCACGGCATCGGCCGCGGGCGCCACCGGCACGTCGCCGGCCAGCGTCGCCAGGGCCTGGGCCGGCACGTTCTCGAACTCGGTGGTGACGGCATCGGCCAGGCGCGAAAGGCGACCGAGGGCGTCGCTGTCCAGGTAGTCCGCATGCAGGTGGTGGTGGCTGATGCGGCCGGCGGGGCTGTCCGGATCGGGGTCGAGCACCGCGGTGAAGTAGCCCGTGGCCTGCGCCGCGTGCACGAACATGCGGCCCAGCTGGCCGCCGCCCATCACGCCCAGCGTGCTGCCGGGCAGAAGCGGCAGGGTCTTGCGGCCCGGGGCCGTGACCTTGGGGCTCACAGCGCGCCTCCGCCCTGGGGCGAGAACACGGGCGCCGCCGCGGCCGGTGCGCCCTCGGCGGGCGGCGGCAGCGTCATGGCCTCGGCCACGCGGGTCTGGGCGGCGCGGAAGTCGTCCAGCTTCTGGCGCAGGGCCGGGTCGTTCACCGCCAGCATGGCCACCGCGAACAGGGCCGCATTGGCCGCGCCCGCGGTGCCGATGGCGAAGGTGCCGACCGGGATCCCCTTGGGCATCTGCACGATGCTGTAGAGCGAATCGACGCCCTGCAGGTGCCGGCTGGCCACCGGCACGCCCAGCACGGGCACCGTGGTCTTGGCGGCCAGCATGCCCGGCAGGTGGGCCGCGCCGCCGGCCCCCGCGATGATGGCCGTCAGCCCGCGCGGGGCGGCACTTTCGGCATAGGCGAACAGCGCGTCCGGCATGCGGTGCGCCGAGACGACGCGTGTTTCATGGGCGATGCCGAATTGCTGGAGAATCTCGGCCGCATGGCGCATCGTCTCCCAGTCGGAGTTCGAGCCCATGACCACGCCGACCTGGATGGTTTCACTCATCTTTCAATTTTACGTTTCGGCCCCAGCTGGAACGGGAATCTGAATCGGCCGGGCGCCCGGCCATCCCCCAACGACGCAGCCTCACCCATGATCGACATCACCCTCGACAACTTCCAGACCGAACTGGTCGAAGCCTCGCTCGCCACGCCGGTGCTGCTGGACATCTGGGCCGAATGGTGCGGCCCCTGCAAGCAGCTGGGCCCCGTGCTGGAGAAGCTGGAGGTCGAATACGGCGGCCGCTTCATCCTGGCCAAGCTCGACGCCGACAAGGTGCCGCAGATCTCCAGCCAGCTGTCGCAGATGTTCGGCGTGCGCAGCATTCCCTTCTGCGTGATGTTCTCGGGCGGCCAGCCGGTGGACGGCTTCGTCGGCGCGCTGCCCGCCGACAAGATCCGCGAATTCTTGGACAAGCACGTGCCCGGTGCCGACGAGCTGGCCGCGCAGCAGGAGGAAGAGGCTGCGCAGGAGGCCCTGGCCGAAGGCGACACCGACGGCGCGCTCGAAAAGCTGCAGCATGCCGTGGCCACCGACCCGTCCAACGACGATGCCCGCTTCGACTACGTCAAGCTGCTGCTGCAGATGGGCCGCACCGACGACGCCAAGGTGGCCTTCGCACCGGTGATCGACCGCCGCTCGCTGGTGCGCCGCTTCGACTCGCTGCAACGCTGGATGGACGCGCTCGACGCCGCCGAGGGCGCCGACATCGCCGCGCTGGACGCGCGCATCGCCGCCAACCGCCGCGACTTCGACGCCCGTTACGCCCGCGCCCAGGCGCTGATCGCGCAGCAGCAGTGGACCGAGGCCATGGACGAACTGCTCGAGATCCTCATGCGCGACAAGGGCTGGAACGAGGAGCTGGCCCGCAAGACCTACATCGCCATCCTCGACGTGATCGAGCCGCCCAAGCCCAAGGTGGCCGAAGGCCAGATCCCGCCGGACGATCCGGTCGTGGCGACGTATCGCCGCCGGCTGTCGAGCGTGGTCCTGAGCTGATCGCACCTCACGCAGACCCACGAAAAAAGCGCTTCGATGCCGAGGCGCTTTTTCTTTGCCGCACCGTGGCGGGGAGGAGCGGATCAGCCCAGCGCGGTGCGCAGCCGGTCGCCCGCATAGGCCATCGCGTCGCGGGCTTTCTGCAGCACGGCGGCGGCGCCGAAGAACTCGTGGGCCACGCCCTCGTAGTCGCGGCGCTCGACCGGCACGCCCGCATCGCGCAGGGCGTCCTCCAGCTTGGCACCGTCGCCGCGCAGCGGATCCAGCCGCGCATTGATGATCGTCACCGGCGGCAGGCCGGCCAGGTCGGCATCGATCAACGACAGGCGCGTGTCCTTCAGGTCCTCTTCCGAGTTGACGAGGTGGTCCACGAACCACTTCACCATGGCGCGGTTCAGCGGCTTGGCGATGGCGTTCTCGATGTAGGACTCGGTGTTGAGGCTGGTCTGCGCGACGGGGTAGACCGACAGCACATGGCGCGGGGCCGGCAGGCCGGCATCGCGCACGGCGATGGCCGTGGCCACGGCCAGGTTGCCGCCCGCGCTCTCGCCGGCCAGGGCCATGCGCACCGGGTCGCCACCCAGCGAGGCCGCGTTCTGGCTCAGCCAGCGGTACGCCGCCAGGGCATCGTCCCAGGCGGCGGGGAAGCGGTGCTCGGGCGCCTGGCGGTAGTCCACCGACACCACGATGGCATTGGCCGCCTTGGCCAAGCCACGGGCGCCCGCGTCGTAGACGTCCTTGTCGGCGATGACCCAGCCGCCGCCGTGGAAGTACAGGATGACCGGGAAGGGACCGACGCCCTGGGGCGTATAGACGTTCGCCGGCAGCGCACCGACGGCGCCATCGACCGTGATGGTCTTCATCGTCACGCCGGGCACCAGCACTTCGGGGTCGGTGGATTCGCCGCGCTTTTGCAGCAGGGCGATCACGGCATCCTTGGCGGTCGGCTGCCGGCGGGCTTCGGCCACCTCCAGCTTCTCGATGGCCTTGGGGTGGAGCGACTCGTGTGCCTTGGCCAGTTCGAGCTGGTCGTCATCGGCGCGCAGGGCGGCGATGGCGTTGGACGCGGCATTGAGGATGGGGTTGGGCTCGCCATGGCTCATGGGCGGGGTTCCTTGTGGTGTAAGCGGCAGGGCCGCGGCGCGATGGCTGCGGGACTGCTGCATACCTTCACCGCGTCAGGCCGGAAGCCGCGTGCGCGGCCAGGACCGTCCGACGTAGGCGGGGGCTCTCGACGCCGGTGGGCATCTCCCCCTCAGGGCGTGACGGACAGGCCGCGCAGCCCCGTGTCTGCGGGTGTGTGACGCGCCCGTCGCCTCCTTCGCGATCAAGGCCCTGACCCGCACAAGCTCCGCGGAAAAGGCCGCGGGCCGCGCCTCAGGTGCCCTGCACGTAGGGATTGCTTTGGCGCTCGCGGCCGAAGCTGCTTTCCGGCCCGTGGCCGGGAATGAACACCGTCTCGTCGCCCATGGGCCACAGCCGCTGTACGATGCTGTCGATCAACTGCGGATGGCTGCCGCCCGGAAAGTCGGTGCGGCCGATGCTGCCGGCGAAGAGCACGTCGCCCACGAAGGCCCGCTGCGCGCTGGCCGAATGGAAGACCACATGGCCCGGCGTGTGGCCCGGGCAGTGGCGCACCGTCAGCGTCTCCTCGCCCAGCGTCACCGTGTCGCCGTCGGCCAGCCAGCGCGTGGGCGTGAAGGCGCGCGCGGGCGGAAAGCCGAACATCGCGCTCTGCTGCGGCAGGCCGTCGATCCAGAACTGGTCACCCGGGTGCGGTCCCACGATGGGCAGGCCCAGGCGCTCGGCCAGCTCGCCGGTGCCACCGGCGTGGTCGATGTGCGCATGCGTGAGCCACAGCTGCTCCAGCGCCAGGCCGCGCGACTCGGCGGCGGTGACCAGCCGGTCGATCTCGCCGCCCGGGTCGATCAGCGCGGCCTTGTTCGTCGCGTCGCACCAGACGAGCGAGCAGTTCTGCTGGAAGGGCGTGACGGGGAGGATCTGGTAGCGCAGCATGGCGAAGGCGGTCGTGGGTCGGAGCCGGCGATTGTCGCGACCGCCATGCCCCGACGGCGGCGGCGCACCGCCCGCCTGCGTCTCAGCCCGCGCGCGAGCCGATGACCCGGCAGCAGGCCGTGGCCCGCGCCACCTCGGTGCCCGCCTGCGCAAGCACCGCCTCCACGTAGCAGATGCTGCGTCCGCCGCCCACGATGACCGAGCGGCCCTGCAGGGGCCCCGGGCGGGCGGGCGCGAGGAAGCTCAGGTTCAGCGTCAGCGTGACCACGCCGCCGCCGCCTTCGCCCGCGCGGGCGTCCACGACGGCGGCGCACAGGTCGTCCAGCATGGCGGCGAGCATGCCGCCCTGCACCGTGCCCGCGGGGTTGAGGAAGGCTGCCGTGGCCTCGTACTCGGCGGCCAGCGTGCCGGCCGTGGTGTCCAGGGCGAGCAGGCGGCCACCGAGCAGGGTGGCGATGGGCGGTTCGGGGCGTCCGGGCAGCATGTGTTTCTCCATCAGGGGGTGGCGAGCCCCAGCCGGCGCAGTGTCGCGGCCTTGAGGCGGCTGTCCTCGCGCAGGTGCCGTTCGAAGTCGGCGGCGGGGCGGAAGTCCACCACCTGGTTCGCGCGGCGGGCCCAGTCCTGGTAGCGCGGCGAGGCCACGGCCTGCCGGCACGCGCCCTCCAGCCGCTGCACCACCGCGTCGGGCGTGCGGGCCGGCACCAGCACGCCGCCGAAGCTGGCCTGCACCACGTCCACGCCCGCTTCCTGGAGCGTCGGCACCTCGGCGAAGGCGGGATGGCGCCGGTCGGCATAGACGGCCAGCAGGCGCAGCGCGCCGCTGCCCAGCTGCCCGGTGATGGAACTCACCAGCACCGCGCCGAAGCCCAGGCGCCCGGCCATCAAGTCCTGCAGCATCGGCGCGTCGCCCTTGTAGGGCACATGCGTCAGGCTGACGTGCGCCACCGCCTCGATGTCCGCCGTGCCCAGGTGCGGGATGGAGCCCGTGCCCGAAGTGCCGTAGCTGATGGCGCCCGGCTCACGGCGCGCCGCGGCCAGCAGATCGGCCACCGTGCGCCAGGGCGAGGCCGCCGGCACCGCGATGGCGAAGATGTTGTCGAACACTTGGCACACGGGCCGGAAGCTGTCGAGCCCGTAGTTCAGCCGGAGCCGGTGCGGTTCGCTCGACAGCGGTACCGCTGGCGTGAAGGCCAGCGTGTAGCCATCGGGCCGGGCCGCTGCCACCGCGTTCAGGCCGATGGTGCCGGCCGCGCCTTCGCGGTTGCTCACGACCACCGACTGGCCCAGGGGCTCGGCCAGTGCCTCGGCGAGGTTGCGGGCGTTGAGGTCCAGCCCGCCCCCGGCCGCGAAGGGCACCACCATCTGCAGGGGCCGCTGGGGAAACTCCTGCGCCGGGGCGCCGAGCGAAAGGGCGGCCAGCAGCAGGCCGAGGGCGGCCCGCGCGCCGCGATGCAGCACGTCGTTCATGGGCGCGCCGCCCTCACTCGTCGCGGATGCCGTTGCGCAGCACGCCGATGGCGTCGACCTCGATCTCGCACACGTCGCCCGGCTTCATGAACACGGGCGGCGTGCGCTTGTTGCCCACGCCGCCGGGCGTGCCGGTGACGATCACGTCGCCCGGCTCCAGCGGGATGAAAGTGGAGATGTAGGCGATCTGGCGCGGGATGCTGTGCACCATCATGTCGGTGGTGGCGCGCTGCATCTCCTGGCCATTGAGGCGCGTGACCAGCGTCATCTTCTGATCGGGCGCGATCTCGTCGGACGTCACCAGCCAGGGGCCGAAGGCGCCGGTCTTCCAGAAGTTCTTGCCAGGCGCCCACTGCGAGGTGTGCAGTTGCCAGTCGCGCACGCTGCCGTCGTTGTAGCAGCTGTAGCCAGCGATGTGCGACCACGAGTCCGCCTCGCTGATGTGCCGCCCGCCTTTGCCGATGACGATGGCGATCTCACCTTCGTAGTCGAGGCGCTCGGAGGCTCGGGGCCGCACGATGTCCTCGCCATGGGCCAGCTGCGAGTCGGCCACGCGCAGGAAGATCACCGGCTTCTCGGTCTCGGTCTTGCCGGTCTCGCGGATGTGCTCGCCGTAGTTCAGGCCGATGCAGAAGATCTTGCCGGGGTTGGGGATCACCGGCAGCAGTTGCACCTCCGACAGCGGCAGCGTGGCGCGGGCGGCCTCGACATGGGCGGCGGCCTGCGATGCCAGGCCTGCAGCGATGAAGGCCTTGAGGTCCGGCGCCTGCGCGCCGAACACCGCATGCAGGTCGACGACGCGGTCGCCGACGACGGCGCCATAGCCGTCCTGGCCGTTGTACTGGTAGCTGATGAGTCTCATGGGGATTCCTAGGGAAGGAGAGGGGTGGGTGCTAGGCCAGCCGACCTCCGATCCGCGTCGCGGCCTCGGTGATCAGACGGACCATCTTTTCAAGGTCGACGATCGCCAGGCGCGAGGTATCGAACACGAGGGAGATGGCGGCCCAGGCGCCGCCATCCGACTTGAGAATGGGCGCGGCCACGGCCGCCAGCTGGGGCTCCAGCTCGCCCTTGGAGACATAGTGGCCCGCCTTGCGGATGGCCGCGAAGTGGCGCCGGAACTCGGCCCAGTCGCCGGGCAGGCCGCAGCGCATGGCCTCGTCGCGCCGGGCGTCGAACAGCTTCCTGAGCGGTGCCGTGCCCAGCGTGGCGAGCAGCACCTTGGGCGCGGCCCCCTGGAACAGCGGCCGCGGCCGGCCGCGCGTGTAGGCCAGCGTGGCGGGGGTGCCGCCCATCTCGCGGTGCGTGTCCAGCACCTGCTGGCCGAAGGCCTCGGTCACCACGCAGTCGAAGCCGGTGGCATCGACCAGCTCGCGCAACACGGGCAGGCCCACCTTGAGCACCGGGTCGGCGCGGCGGATGTAGTGGTCCAGCAGGATGATGCGCGGGCCCAGCGCGTAGTGCGAATCCTCCACGCGCTGCAGCAGGCCCACCTGCAGCAGCTGGCGCACATAGCGGTAGCTGGTGGGCAGCGAGACGTCCAGCGCCTTGGCGATGTCCTCGGCGGTGCGGGTGACGTGGTGGTCGTCGAAGAGGTCGAGCACGCCCAGCATGCGTTCCAGGCTGGACGAGGACGAAGGGTCGGACAAGGTGGGGCCCCGGGGTGTGGGTCGTCATGGCGCCACCGGGAGGTACTGGGAGATGCGGTCCAGCTCGGAGCCCGTGCGCGCCACGCCGACGATGTAGCGGTCGGGCCGTAGTATCACGGCGCCCGCCTGGTGGCTGCGCAGCCAGTCCGCCAGCGGCGGGTCGGGCTCGTCGATGACCAGGGCCTGGCTGCGGGCCCAGCGCTCGGCGGTGCCGGGCGCCGCGGCGGCGAGCAGTTCGCGCTGGCCGATCACGGCGCTGCGGCGGCCCAGCAGCTCGTCCAGCAGCCGGCCGTCGGCCAGCCGCGGCTGGGGAAAGGGCCGGCCCGCCAGGTCCTGCTGGAGGGCGTCGAAGGCGCCGGCGCCGAGCAGCTGCGGTGGCAGCTCGAAGACCTCCGGCCCGCCGCTGGCGAAGCGCGCGTCGCGCTCGGCCGCGGCGGCCGGGTCGGTGGTCTGGATGATGTCGCCCAGACGCACGGCCAGCTCGATGAGGCCGCGCACATGCGGTTTGCGCTCAGATTCGTAGGTGTCCAGCAGGGCGTCGGGCGCGCGACCGGCGAGCACCGCGTCCAGCTTCCAGGCCAGGTTGGCGGCATCGCGGATGCCCGCGCACATGCCCTGGCCCAGAAAGGGCGGCGTCTGGTGGCAGGCATCGCCGGCTAGCAGCAGCCGGCCCTGGCGCCAGCCGTCGGCGATCACCGAATGGAAGGTGTAGATGGCGGCGCGCTCCAGCCGCGCCTGATCGGGCCGCACCCAGGGTGCGACCAGCTTCCACAGGTTCTCGGGCTGCACCAGGGCCTCGCGATCGTCGCCGGGCAGCACCATGATCTCCCAGCGGCGGCGGTTGCCCACCACGTTGCAGTAGGTCATGGGCCGGCGCGGGTCGCAGTGCTGCACGGTGTGCGGCGGCAGGTCCACCGGCTCGGTGAGCACCACGTCGAACACCAGCCAGGGCTGGCGCAGGCCCAGGTCCACCATCGGGCTGCCCATGTGCTGGCGCACCGGCGAGCGGGCGCCGTCGCAGCCGACCACCCAGCGGGCGCGGGCCTCGAAGCTGCCGCCGTCGCCGCCCTGACAGCCGTGCAGCGTGGCGCCTTCGCTGTCCACGTCGATGGCGCTCAGGGCGGCGCCCAGCCGCACGTGCACGTTCGGAAAGCGTGCCAGGCCATCGCGCAGCACGGCCTCCAGCTCGGGCTGGTGGAAGTAGTAGTTGTTGGCGCCGCCGTGCGGCCCCAGCGCCGCGGTGCCGCCGCGGATCAGCAGCGTCTGGCCCGCCGCATTGACGAAGTGCATGCCCTGCGTGCCGGGCCGCGAGATGGCCAGCACCGGCTCGCGCAGGCCCGCCGCCTGGAAGATGCGCAGCACCTCGCCGTCGTAATGGATGGCCCGCGGCAGGGGAAAGATGTCGCGTTCCTTCTCGACCACCAGCACCGAGCGCCCGGCGGCCCCCAGCAGGTTGGCCAGCGTGGCGCCCGTGGGGCCCAGCCCCACGATGGCCACGTCGTACACGGGCGCCGGCTCAGCCATGCTGGTCTTCCTGCATGCGGCGGGCGACGTCGGCCTGCCATTGCGCCCGGCTCATGAATTTGGGAAAGCGCTTCGCGATGGCCTCGGCCTGCGCCAGGATGGCCTCGCCGCTCTGGGCGAGGTCGATGGGCTCGCGCAGCGGCTGTTCGCAGTACCAGGGCGTGTCCATGAACAGCTCCAGCCGGTTGCCCTCCGGGTCGCGGCAGTAGACCGAGACCGCATTGCCGTGCGTCACCGGCAGCATCTCGCTCGCGCCCTCGGCCAGCAGCCGGTCATGGAAGGCGCGCAGCGTCGCCACGTCGGGCACCCGGAAGGACAGCTGGTTGACCACGTTGAAGGCCATGTCCGCCGGCCGGCCGGTGGCCAGCACCAGCTGATGGTGCTCGCTGGGGTCGCGGCTCAGGAAGACCAACTGCACCGGGCCCAGGTTGCCCGCGTCGGTCTGGGTGAAGCGCAGGGCGCGCTTGTAGAAGCCGGCCATGCGGGCCAGGTCGGTGACGTACAGGCCGATGTGGCTGAACTGCAATTGCAACGGTTGGGGAGGGGTCAACTTTGTCTCCAGGCGAGAACGAAAGACCTTGTCGGTCCTTCGATGGATTGAATGTTATTGTCATTATCGTATTTTGACAATAAACAATGTGTTCGTATGATTCGGGCCCGTGCAATCGGCACGCGTTCGCAAACGGAGACATTCATGACCATCCTCAAGAGGCTCGCCGCCGGCGCGGCCGCCCTGCCGCTCGTCGCTGCCCTGGCCCTGGCGCCCACCGGTGCGGGCGCCCAACCCGACTACCCATCCAAGCCGGTGCGCATCATTGCCCCCTTCCCCGCGGGCAGCGGCCCCGACGCCAACGCCCGCGAGCTGGCCGCGGAGCTGACCAAGATCCTGGGCCAGTCCTTCTATGTGGAGAACCGTCCGGGTGCCTCCAACATCATTGGCACCGAGGTGGCGGCCAAGGCCGCCAACGACGGCTACTCGCTCTACATCGGCACCACCAGCTCGCTGTCGGTCGTGCCGCACCTCTACGGCAAGCTGCCCTTCAATGCCGAGCGCGACTTCGCGCCCATCAGCCTGCTGGGCGTGCTCAACACGGGGCTGATCGCCACGCCGTCGGTGCCGGCCAAGGACGCGCGCGAGCTGGTCGCCCAGCTCAAGGCCAAGCCCGATTCGGTCACCGTGGCCACGCAGGGCATCGGCAGCTATTCGCACCTGTCGGCCGTGTGGTTCAACAGCGTGGCGGGCGTGAAGTCGAACCTGGTGCCCTACAACAGCAACAGCCCCTACGCCGACCTGCTGGCAGGGCAGATCCAGCTGATGTTCGACGGCCTGCCTGCGGCGGCCACCAACGTGCAGGCCGGCAAGCTCAAGCTGCTGGCCATCACCGGACGCGAGCGGCATCCGAGCTTTCCCAACGTGCCGACCTTCGCCGAGCAGGGCCTGCCCGACTACGCGCCCATCGCCTGGCAGGGGCTGCTCGCGCCGGCCGGCACGGCGCCCGCCATCCTGGAGAAGCTGAGCGCCGCCATGGCCAAGGTCTGCCAGTCGCCTGAGCTGGCCAAGAAGTGGCGCGACTACGGCGGTGAGCTGCGCTGCAACACGCCCGCCGAATTCACCGCCTTCATCCAGGCCGACCGTGCCATGTGGGGCAAGGTGGTGCGCGCCGCGGGCGTGAAGCTGGACTGAGGGCGGGCAGGGCCGGGCCCGTCGGGCCGGGCCTGAGGATCGGCGCGCGGCCACGCATCCTCCGGCATGCAGCGCCGCAGCGCAGCGCAACGAAGCCGGGACGGCCTCGGCACTGAGGGAGCTGATGCCGCCGAAGGGGGCTGCGTCAGATGGCACGGTGCTTGCATCACATCATGTATCCAAGAATGGATGCCTGAACATGGTGCACGAAGCCTCTACCCCCGACGCCCTGACCCGCCCCTTCGCGGCCGCGGGTTCCGCCAAGGTGCCCGCGCCGCAGCCTGCCCCGGATGGCCGGCCCGAAGCGGCCTGGATCAGCCGCCCGGCCACGCCCATCGCCGGTGCGGCCACCGGCCCGCTCGCCGGCCTGCGCTTCGCGGTCAAGGACAACATCGACGTCGCCGGCCTGCCCACCACCGCCGCCTGCCCGGCCTTCGCCTATGCGCCCGACGCGCACGCCACCGTGGTGCAGCGCCTGCTCGCGGCCGGTGCGTCGGTGGCGGGCAAGACCAACCTCGACCAGTTCGCCTGCGGGCTCAACGGCAGCCGCTCGCCCTACGGCGCGGTGCCCAACAGCTTCGATGCGCGCTACGTGTCGGGCGGCTCCAGCTCGGGCTCGGCCTATGCGGTGGCCACGGGGCAGGTGGACTTCTCGCTGGGCACCGACACCGCCGGCTCCGGCCGCGTGCCGGCGGGGCTCAACAACATCGTGGGCCTCAAGCCCAGCAAGGGCCTCATCAGCGCGAAGGGCGTGGTGCCGGCGGCGCAGAGCGTGGACTGCGTCTCCATCTTCGCGTCCACCGTGGCGCTGGCCGCGCGGGTGCTGGCCTGCGCCATGGGGCCGGACGCGGGCGATCCGTACTCGCGCCGACTCGAGCTCGCGCGCACGCCGCTGCCCGCGCGCTTTCGCTTCGGCGTGCCGCGGCCGCTGGAATTCCACGGCGACGCGCTGGCCGCTGCCGCCTTCGAGCGCGCCATCGCGCAGCTGCGTGAGCTGGGCGGCGAGCCGGTGCCGGTCGACTATGGCCCGCTGGCCCGCGCCGCGGGCCTTCTCTACGACAGCGCGCTGGTGGCCGAGCGCTATGCCGCCGTGCGGCCCTTCTTCGACGAACACGAGGACGCGGTGATCGAGCCCGTGCGCGGCATCCTGGCGCGCGGACGCAGCTTCGATGCGGCCGACCTCGTCGATGCGCAGACGCAGCTGCATGCGCTCGGCCAGCAGGCCGCCGCCCTGTGGGCCGGCATCGACGTGCTGCTGGTGCCCACCGCGCCCACGCACTGCACGCTGGACGCCATGCGCGCCGAGCCGGTGCGGCGCAACAGCGAGCTGGGCCACTACACCAACTTCGTCAACCTGCTGGACTACGCGGCCCTGTCGGTGCCGGCCAGCCTGCGGCCCGATGGCCTGCCCTTCGGCGTGACCTTCATCGGGCCCTGCGGCAGCGACTTCCGCCTGGCCGAGCTGGGCCAGCGCTTCCACCACGCCACCGGCCTGCCGATGGGTGCCACCGGCGGGCCGCTGCCCGCGCCCGAGCCGCCGGTCTGGCCGCCGCTGGCCCAGGGCGAGGGCATGCCCATCGCCGTGGTCGGCGCCCACCTCACGGACATGCCGCTCAACCACCAGCTCATCGCACGCGGGGCCGTGCTGGTCGAGGCCACCACCACCGCGCCGCACTACCGCCTGTATGCCCTGCCGGGCACCACGCCGCCCAAGCCCGGCCTGCAGCGCGAGCCCGGCAACGGTGTGCCCATCGCCCTCGAGGTGTGGAACGTGCCGCGCGCCGAGGTCGGCGCCTTCCTGGCGCAGATCCCGCCGCCGCTGGGCCTGGGCAGCGTCGAGCTGGTCGATGGGCGCTGGGTGCACAGCTTCATCTGCGAGGCCCATGCGCTGCAGGGCGCCGAGGACGTCAGTGCGCATGGCGGCTGGCGTGCCTACATCGCCTCGCGCGGCGCCTGAGCCAGCCGCGACCCACGCACACCGCCTTCCCTCCCTTCGTCGTTCCGCCCTTCCTTTCGTTCGTTCGTCCGCAGGAGTCTTCGCATGAGCCACACGTCGTCCTTCCGTCCCTCCCGCCGCCATGTGCTGCAGGCCGGCGGTGCCGCCCTCGGCGCACTGGCCGCGCCCGCCATCGTGCGTGCGCAGGGCGGGCCCAAGCTGCGCATCGGCTACTGGCCGGTGGCCGCAGGCCTGCCCTTCTTCGCGGCGGTGGAGAAGGGCTACTTCAAGGAAGCCGGCCTGGACGTGGAGCCGCTCAAGTTCGCCGGCGCCCAGCAGGTGATGGAGGCCATGCTCTCCGGCCGCTCAGACGGCAGCGCCAACGGCACCGGCAGCGCCAATCTGGGCATCGGCGAGATCGCGCAGCCCGGCCTGTTCAAGATCTTCTGCACCAACCCCAGCAACGCCAAGTACGTGCTGGAGGAGTTCCTGGTGCCCAAGGACAGTCCGGTCAAGAGCGTGGCCGAGCTCAAGGGCAAGCGCGTGGCCTCGGGCCCCGGCATCCAGAACGTGACGCTGGCCAAGACCATGCTGGAGCGTGCCGGCGCCGGCGCCATCAACGTGACCGAGCTGCCCATCGGCCAGCATGTGGCGGCGCTCGCGGCGGGCCAGATCGACGCCGTCTACACCCTGGAGCCCACCGGCACCGTGGGCCGGCTCAACGGCACCACGCGCGTGCTCGAAGCCGGCGTGGTGGCCCACTACATCCTGGGCGACCCGATGGCCCCGTGGCACGGCGGCTCGGCCAGCCTGACCACCGAATTCATCAAGAAGAACCCCGACGTCGCCAGGAAGTACATCGCCGCCTACAAGCGCGGCATCGAGCTGGTGCGCAACAACCCGGCCGAGGCGCGGCAGTACATGAAGGGCTACACCGCCATCGAAGGCGCCCTCACCAACGAGGTGCCGCTGGCCTCGTACATGCTGCACGACGAGTTCAAGCCGGCCGATATCGCGTACTTCCAGAAGTTCTTCGACCTGTTTACCGAGAAGGGCATCTTCGAGAAGAAGGTGGCGGTGGACGGGCTGCTGTACCGGGGCTGAGTGCCATGAACGCGCCATCCTCCGCCGCGGCGGGCGCCTGGAAACCGCCCGCCACCGACGTCGCGCCCGCGCTGCCCCGGCCGCCGGTGTGGAACAAGCTGCTGCCGGCCATCGGGCCCCTTGCCCTGTTCGTGCTGTGGGACCTGGTGGTGCGGCTGGGCTTCATCAAGCCCATCCTGCTGCCGCCGCCGCTGGCCACCTTCCAGACGCTGATCACGGGTCTGGCGGGCGGGCCATTGCTCAACGACTTCCTGGTCACGGTGTGGCGCACGCTGGAGGCCTTCCTGATCGCCGCGGCCGTCGGCATGCCGCTGGGCGTGCTGCTGGGCAGCAACGAGAAGGCGTACCGCAGCGTGGAGTTTTTGATCGACTTCTTCCGTTCCACGCCGTCTTCGGCGCTGATCCCGCTGTTCCTGATGATCTTCGGCACCTCGGACATCAACAAGGTCGCCATCGCCGCCTTCGGTGCCATGCTGATCGTCGTGTTCAACAGCGCCTACGGCGTCATCAACGCCCGCAAGCAGCGGGTGATGGCGGCCAAGGTGATGGGCGCCACGCGCTGGCAGATCTTCAAGGACGTGCTGGTGTGGGAAAGCCTGCAGCCCAGCTTCGTCGGCCTGCGCTCGGCCGTGTCGATGGCGCTGGTGATCGTCATCGTGGCCGAGATGTTCATCGGCGCCGACAGCGGCCTGGGCAACCGGATCATCAATTCGCAGCAGGTGCTGAACGTGAAGAGCATGTACGC
This sequence comes from Pseudacidovorax sp. 1753, assembly GCF_040544975.1. Taxonomy (NCBI): domain Bacteria; kingdom Pseudomonadati; phylum Pseudomonadota; class Betaproteobacteria; order Burkholderiales; family Comamonadaceae; genus Pseudacidovorax; species Pseudacidovorax sp. 1753. The sequence goes on from NZ_JBEPKY010000013.1 coordinate 114,194, forward strand.
CAGCATCCTGGCGGCCGGTGCGCTGGGCTACGCGCTCAACGTGCTGTTCCTGGTCATCGAGCGCCGTATCGTCCATTGGAGCGGAAGATGAACGCCGTCCTCAACGCCCCCGTCGTCGCCGATGTGCCGATGCCCAAGTTCCGCCCCGGTCCCGCCGGCACGCACATCACCATCCGCGGGCTGACCAAGTACTTCGCCGGCTGGCCGCTGTACGAGGACTTCGACCTCGACATTCCCAAGCACAAGATCGTCTCGGTCTTCGGACCCAACGGCTGCGGCAAGAGCACGCTGATCAACATGATCGCGGGGCTGATCCCCATCGACCGCGGCGAGATCCTGTTCGACGGCAAGTCGCTCAAGGACACCAAGATCGGCTACGTGTTCCAGAACTACCGCGAAGCGATGTTCCCGTGGATGCGCACCATCGACAACATCGCCTATCCGCTCAAGCTGGAAGGCCGAAGCAAAGCCGAGGTGGACCGCCGCATGGAAGAGCTGGTGGCCAGCTTCGACGTCAAGTTCGACCTGAACCGCTTTCCCTACGAGCTCTCCGGCGGCCAGCAACAGACGGCTTCGATCATGCGGGCCCTGGCGCCCGGGCCCGAGGTGCTGTTCCTGGACGAGCCCTTCTCGGCGCTGGACTTCGAGATGACGCTGTTCATCCGCGAGAAGCTGCAGGAGGTGTTCATGCAGACGGGCACCACCATGCTGCTGGTCTCGCACGACCTGGAAGAGGCGGTGTACCTGGCCGACGAGGTGCTGCTGCTGACCAAGCGGCCCACGCGGGTGGCCGAGATCTTGCGTTACGACGATCCGCGCCCGCGCACTGTGGAGACGCTGAGCCAGCCCAGCTTCGTGGCCACGAAGAAGCAGAGCCTCGAGATCTTCCAGCGTGAAGTCCGACGCTGATCCACCGCCAACGAGCCGCCCATGACGCCTCAACAGATCGAGACCTATGTGGACGCCGCCGCCGCGGCGCTGGACCTGCCGCTCGCGCCCGAACATCGGCCGGGCGTGCTGCGCTACTTCGCGCTCGCTGCCGACATGGCGGCGCTGACCGAGGCCGTCGACCTCGCGCCGCACGACGAATCGGCGCTGCGCTTCGATCCGGTGGCGCCGGGGACACAGGCATGAGCGCTACGAAGCCCTGGTTCGAGGCGGACGCCGCCACCATCGCCGCCGCGGTGCATGCGGGCACGGCCAGCGCCACTGCCGTGGTGCAGTCCGCCCTGGACCGGATCGCCGCCACCGAGGGCCGCGTCAACGCCTTCACCGCCGTGACGCGCGAGCGCGCCCTGCAGCGCGCCGGCGCGATCGACGCGCTGCCGGCCGAGGCCCGGGCCGCGCTGCCGCTGGCCGGCGTGCCGGTGGCCGTGAAGAACCTGTTCGACGTCGCGGGCCTGCCCACGCTGGCCGGCTCGAAGATCGAGCGCGAGGCGCCGCCCGCCAGCGTCGACGCCCTGCTGCTGCGCCGCCTCGAAGCTGCGGGCGCCGTGCTGGTGGGCGCACTCAACATGGACGAGTACGCCTACGGCTTCACCACCGAGAACTCGCACGAGGGCCCCACGCGCAATCCGCACGACCTGTCGCGCATCGCCGGTGGCTCCTCCGGCGGCAGCGGCGCCGCGGTGGCGGCCGGGCAGGTGCCGATCACGCTGGGCTCGGACACCAACGGCTCCATCCGCGTGCCGGCCTCGCTGTGCGGCGTGTACGGCCTCAAGCCCACCTTCGGCCGGCTGCCGCGCACCGGCAGCTATCCCTTCGTCAGCAGCCTGGATCACCTGGGCCCCTTCGCCCGCTCGGTGCGCGACCTGGCCCTGGCCTACGACGCGATGCAGGGACGGGAGGAGGGCGCCCCCGGCGACCCGGGCTGTGCCCAGCGCCCCGTCGAGCCGGTGATCGGCACGCTGCCGCAGGGCATCGCCGGCCTGCGCATCGGCGTGCTGGGCGGCTGGTTCGCGCGCAATGCCTTGCCCGAGGCGCAGGCCGCGGTCGCCCGCGTGGCCGAGGCCCTGGGCGCCACGCGCACCGTCGAACTGCCGCTGGTCGAGGCTGGCCGCGCCGCCGCCTTCCTCCTCACCAACGCCGAAGGCGCAGCCCTGCACCTGCCCGACCTGCGCCGCCGCGCGCAGGACTTCGAGCCGCTGTCGCGCGACCGCTTCCTGGCCGGCGCGCTGCTGCCCGCCGCCTGGGTCACGCGGGCCCAGCGCGTGCGACGCCGCTATGCCGAGGCCGTGGCCACGCTGATGCAGGACTTCGACCTGCTGCTCGCGCCGGCCACGCCCTGTTCGGCCACGCCCATCGGCACCGAATGGCTGGAGCTCGACGGCCGCCGCCAGCCGCTGCGGCCCAGCTTCGGTGCGCTCACGCAGCCCATCTCCTGCATCGGCCTGCCGGTGTGCGCCGTGCCCGTGTGGGGTGCCCATGCGACGCTGCCGGTGGGCGTGCAGCTGATTGCCGCCCCCTGGCGCGAAGACCTTGCCCTGCGCGCCGCCGCCGCCCTGGAGGCCGCGGGCGTCACGCAGGCGCCCGTCGCCCTGCTGCCCTGATTTCGTTGTCCACCCTTTCCCTCACCCAACCTTCCGCTGGAGCTTTTCGCATGACCGCCTTCAATCGCCGCGAATCCCTCAAGACCTTGGCCGCCCTCGGCGCCGCCGGCAGCCTGGGCCCCCTGGCCTGGGCCCAGAAACCGCTGACCGTGGGCGTGATCTACGTCGGCCCGCGCGACGACTACGGCTACAACCAGGCCCACGCCCAGGCCGCGGCCGAGCTCAAGAAGCTGCCCGGCGTGAAGGTGGTCGAGGAAGAGAACGTGCCCGAGACCGCCGCCGTCCAGAAGACCATGACCGGCATGATCCAGCAGGACGGCGCCTCGCTGCTCTTCCCCACCTCCTTCGGCTACTTCGACCCGCACATCCTGGCGCTGGCGCCCAAGTACCCCGACGTGCGCTTCTCGCACTGCGGCGGCCTGTGGACCGAGAAGAACCCCAAGAACGTGGGCAGCTTCTTTGGCTACATCGACGAGTGCCAGTTCCTCAACGGCGTGATCGCGGGCCACATGAGCAAGAGCGGCAAGATCGCCTTCGTGGCCGCCAAGCCCATTCCGCAGGTGCTGCGCAACATCAACGCCTTCACGCTGGGCGCGCGTTCGGTCAAGCCGGGCATCACCTGCCATGTGATCTTCACCGGCGACTGGTCCATGGCCGTGAAGGAGGCCGAGGCCACCAATAGCCTGGCCGACCAGGGCTGCGATGTGTTCACCATGCATGTGGACGGCCCCAAGGTGGTGGTGGAGACCGCCGCCAAGCGCGGCAAGATGGTCTGCGGCTACCACGCCAGCCAGGCCAAGCTGGCGCCCAATGCCTACCTCACGGGCGCGGAGTGGAACTGGCTCACCGCCTACAAGACCATCCTCGAAGCCGCCCAGGCCGGCAAGCCGCATCCCAACTTCCTGCGCGGCGGCCTGAAGGAAGGCTACGTCAAGACTTCCGCCTACGGCCCCATGGTGACCGACGCCGCCAAGAAGCAGGCCGACGACACCAAGGCCAAGATGGTCGCGGGCAGCTTCGACATCTTCAAGGGCCCGCTCAAGGACAACAAGGGCAAGGAAGTCATCGCCGCCGGCCAGGTGCAGAAGCAGACCGATCTCAAGCTCGAGCAGATGAACTACCTGGTCGAAGGCGTGGTCGGCTCGGTCTGAGTCCGGCGCTGCACAAGGAAAACCTGCCATGCGATCCATGGGCCAGGACTTGGCGCTGCCGGTGCTCAGCATCGCGGCCGCAGTGGCGCTGTTCGGCGTCTTTGCGGCCGTGGCGGCGGGCAGCTCGCCGCCCGAGGTGTGGGCGGTGCTCTACCAGGGCGCCTTCGGCAGCTGGTTCTCGTGGCAGAACACGCTGCAGCGCGCGGCGCCGCTGATGCTCACCGCCCTGTGCGTGGCGCTGCCGGCGCGCGCCGGGCTGGTCATCATCGGCGGCGAGGGCGCGCTGGTGCTGGGCGGTCTGGGCGCGGCGGCGCTGCCCTATGCCGTGGCGCTGCCGGAGAACCTCTTCGGCACCGTGGCCGTGTGCCTGGCCGGCATGGTGGCCGGCGCGCTGTGGATCATGCTGGCGGGTGCGCTGCGCCAGTACCGCGGCATCAACGAGACGATCAGCAGCCTGCTGCTGGCCTATGTGGCCATCGGCCTGTTCAAGCACCTGGTCGAAGGGCCGCTGCGCGATCCGGCCAGCCTGAACAAGCCCTCGACCAATGCCCTGGCCGAGGGCCTGCGCATCGGCGGCATCGCGGGCAGCGACGTGCACTGGGGCCTGGCCCTGGGCGTGGCGGCCTGCGTGGTGCTGGCGCTGTGGCTGCGCTGGACGCCCACCGGCTTCTCGGTGCGGGTGGTCGGCGGCAATCCGCGCGCCGCGCAACTGGTGGGCCTGCCGGCCACGCGGCTGGTGCTGCTGGCCTGCGCGCTGGGCGGCGCCTGCGCGGGCCTGGCCGGCGCGGTGGAGGTGGCGGCTGTGCACACCAGCGCCAATGCCTCGCTGATCGCGGGCTATGGCTACGCGGGCATCCTGGTGGCCTTCATCGCGCGGCAGAACCCGCTGGCGGTGATTCCGGTGGCCATCCTATTCGGCGGCTTCGGCGCGGCGGGCAGCCTGCTGCAGCGCCGGCTGGGCCTGCCCGATGCCTCGGTGCTGGTGCTGCAGGGCATCGCCTTCGTGCTCATCCTGGCCAGCGAGGCGCTGCGCGGGCGCGACTGGCTCACACCCTTGCGCCGGCTGCGCAGCGACAAGGCGGCACCGGCCCTCAAGGAGGCGCAACCATGACCGCCGACATGCTGACCGCCTTCGTCGCCGCCATCGTGGGCGGAGCGCTACGCGTGGGCACACCTTTCCTCTTCGTGAGCCTGGGCGAGTGCCTGACCGAGAAGTCGGGTCGCATCAACCTGGGGCTCGAAGGCGTGCTGGTGCTGTCGGCCATGGCGGCTTTCGGCGGCGCGTACCTCACCGGCTCGGCCTGGGTGGGCGTGCTCGTGGGCGCCCTGGCTGGTGCGCTGCTGGCGCTGCTGCACGGCCTGCTGTGCTCGCTGCGCGGCGTCAACGACGTGGCCACCGGCATCGCGCTGATGCTGCTGGGCACGGGCCTGGCCTTCTACCTGGGCAAGCCGCTGATCCAGCCGCAGGCGCCGCAGATCCCGGCGCTGCCGCTGGGCGACTGGAGCAGCAATGCGGCGGTACGTGCGGCCTTGCAGGTCAATGCACTGGTGCCGCTGGGCCTGCTGCTGGCCGGCCTGCTGTGGTGGGGCTTCGCGCGGACCCGCGCCGGCCTGCTGGTGCGGCTGGCCGGCGATTCGGCCGATGCGGCGCGGGCGCTGGGCTATTCGGTGTCGGCGCTGCGCATCGCGGCCACCACCGCGGGCGGTGCCATCGCGGGGCTGGGCGGCGCCTCGCTCACGCTGTTCTACCCGGGCAGCTGGAACGAGGGCATCTCCAGCGGCCAGGGCCTGATCGCCGTGGCGCTGGTGATCTTCGCGCGCTGGAGCCCGCTGCGCTGCGTGGGCGCGGCCCTGCTCTTCGGCGGTGCCGGGGCCGTGGGGCCGGCGCTGCAGTCCATCGGCATCGGTTGGGGCTACCACCTCTTCAACACCGTGCCCTATGTGCTCACGCTCCTCATCCTGGTGGCCTCGTGCCGGCCCGGGCAGGTGGCGGCGGGCAGTCCCGGCGAGCTCTCTTCCAAATGAACAGCGGAACAAGGAGTCATCCATGAGCGGACTCGGCGGTCTGAACAAATCGGCCCACGGCGTGGTGGTGGGCTTGGTGCAGCTGCAGCTGCCGGTGGTCGCCACGCGCGAGCAACTGGCGGCGCAGACGCAGCGCATCTGCGAGCTGGTGGGCAAGGCCCGCCGCAACCAGCAGACCATGGACCTGGTGGTGTTTCCGGAATACGCGCTGCACGGCCTGTCGATGGACACCAATCCCGAGATCATGTGCAGCCTGGACGGCCCCGAGGTGGCGGCCTTCCGCGCCGCCTGCGTGGAGCACCGCATCTGGGGCTGCTTCTCCATCATGGAGGCCAACCCGGACGGCAATCCGTACAACAGCGGTCTCGTCATCGACGACCAGGGCGCCATCCGCCTGTACTACCGCAAGCTGCATCCCTGGGTGCCGGTGGAGCCCTGGGAGCCCGGCAACCTGGGCGTGCCGGTGTGCGACGGCCCCAATGGCAGCAAGCTGGCGCTCATCATCTGCCACGACGGCATGTTCCCGGAGATGGCGCGCGAGGCCGCTTACAGGGGCGCCGAGATCATCCTGCGCACGGCCGGCTACACCGCGCCCATCCGCCATGCCTGGAAGATCACCAACCAGGCCAACGCCTTCTGCAACCTGGCCTACACCGCCAGCGTCTGCATGTGCGGCAGCGACGGCACCTTCGACTCGATGGGCGAGGGCATGTTCTGCAGCTTCGACGGCACCGTGATGGTGGAGGGCGGCGGCCGCCCCGACGAGATCATCACCGCCGAGCTGCGGCCCGACCTGGTGCGTGAGGCACGCACCGGCTGGGGCGTGGAGAACAACATCTACCAGCTCTATCACCGCGGCTACGTGGCGGTGAAGGGTGGCGCGCAGGACTGTCCCTACACCTACATGCACGACATGGCCGCCGGCCGCTACCGCCTGCCCTGGAGCGACAAGGTGCAGGTGACCGACGGCACAGGCTTCGGCTTCGCGCCGCCGGTGCGCTTCTACGGCGGCGCAGGCAGCCATCCGCTGGTGCCGGCGCCCACGCCGCCGGTGCCCGACAAGGAACGTCTCAAGACCCTGGACTGACACCATGGACGCCACGACCTCCCCCGCTGCCGCCGCGCCGCGCTTTGCGGCCGCCGAACCCTACCGCTGGCCCTACGACGGCGACCTGCGCCCCGACAACACGGCGCTCATCGTCATCGACATGCAGACCGACTTCTGCGGCAAGGGCGGCTATGTGGACGTGATGGGCTACGACATCTCGCTCACGCAGGCGCCGATCGAACCCATCCGCCGCCTGCTGGCCGTGATGCGTCCGCTGGGCTACACCATCATCCACACCCGCGAAGGCCACCGGCCCGACCTGTCGGACCTGCCGGCCAACAAGCGCTGGCGCTCGCGCCAGATCGGCGAGGGCGGCGTGGGCATCGGCGACGACGGGCCCTGCGGCCGCATCCTGATCCGCGGCGAGCCGGGCTGGGAGATCATTCCCGAGCTGGCGCCGATCGAGGGCGAGGTGGTGATCGACAAGCCCGGCAAGGGCTCCTTCTATGCCACCGACCTGGAGATGATCCTGCGCACCCGCGGCATCCGCAACCTGGTGCTGGCAGGCATCACCACCGACGTGTGCGTGCACACCACCATGCGCGACGCCAACGACCGCGGCTTCGAATGCCTGCTGCTGTCCGACTGCACCGCCGCCACCGATCCGGGCAACCATGCGGCGGCACTCAAGATGATCACCATGCAGGGCGGCGTGTTCGGTGCGCATGCGCCGTCGACCGCGCTGATCGAGGCACTGGCACCATGATCGCGCCCGTCACCCCCCATCCGCGCGCCCAGGGTGCGCTCGCGCTGGACACGCTGGAGCTCACGAAGCGCTTCGGCGACTTCACCGCCATGGACCGCGTGAGCATGCAGGTCGCCCCCGGCAGCGTGCATGCGCTGCTGGGCGAGAACGGCGCCGGCAAGAGCACGCTGGTCAAGTGCGTGGCCGGCTTCCAGCGGCCGGAGGAAGGCAGCATCCTCATCGATGGCCGCGAGCAGGCGGTGGCCAACCCGGTGGTGGCGCGGCAACTGGGCATCGGCATGGTCTACCAGCACTTCACGCTGGCGCCGGGCATGACGGTGGCCGAGAACCTGCTGCTGGCCGGCGGCCAGGTGCCCGCGCTGATCGACTGGAAGGCCAAGCGCGCCGAGCTGCAGGCCTTCCTGGCGACCACGCCATTCAGGCTCGACCTGGACGCACGGCCCTCGCAGCTGGCCGCGGGCGAGAAGCAGAAGCTGGAGCTGCTCAAACAGCTGTACCTCAAGCCGCGCCTCTTGATCCTGGACGAGCCCACCTCGGTGCTCACGCCGCAGGAGGCCGACGAGGTGCTGGGCCATGTGCGCGCCTTCGCGCAGGGCGGCCACTGCACCGTACTGATCATCACCCACAAGTTCCGCGAGGTGATGGCCTATGCCGACGCCGTGACCGTGTTGCGCCGTGGCCGGGCCGTGCACCATGCGGCCGTGCGCGACACCGATCCGACCCGGTTGGCCCAGGCCATGATGGGCGCCGGAGCCACGCCGGCAGAGGCCGAGGATGGCGCCAGCGGTGCGGTTGCGCGCACGCCCGTCGTGGCCGGCGCCGCGCCGGCGCTGGAGGTCGAGGCCTTGTCCGCACCGGGCGACCGGGGCACGCCGGCCGTGCAGTCGCTCAGCCTGCAGGTGCGGCCGGGCGAGATTCTGGGCGTGGCCGGTGTCTCGGGCAACGGCCAGCGTGAGCTGGTCGAGGCCCTGGTGGGCCAGCGGCCGCGCAGCGCCGGCCGCGTGCGCGTGGGTGGCCAGCCCTACCGCGCCAGCCGCGTCGACAACCGCCGCATGCGGGTGCGCAGCCTGCCCGAGGAGCCGCTGCGCAATGCCTGCGTCGCGGGCCTGAGCGTGGCCGAGAACATGGCCCTGCGCGACTTCGACCAGCCCCCCCTGGTGGCGGGCGGCGTGCTGCGCTTCGGCCGCTGGCGCGCGCGGGCGCGGCAGTGGATCGCCGAGTACGGCATCAAGACCCGCGGCGAGCGCGCGCCCATCGGCAGCCTGTCGGGCGGCAATGTGCAGCGGGCCGTGCTGGCGCGCGAGCTGGCCGGCGACATCCAGGTGCTGATCGCCGCCAATCCCGTCTTCGGCCTGGACTTCGCGGCTGTGGCCGAGATCCATGCCCGCATCGTGCAGGTGCGCGAGCGCGGCGGCGCCGTGCTGCTGGTGAGCGAGGACCTGGACGAACTGCTGGCCCTGTCGGACCGCATCGTGGTGATGAGCGAAGGCCGCATCGTGTACGAAACCCCCGCCGCATCCGCCGACCGCCATGTCCTGGGTGCCCACATGGGCGGTGGGCATTGAGCAAGGAGAGAACCCCATGCGCCTGAACGACGCCCGCCCCTTCGCCTACGAGTTCGACCTGGACCGCACGGCCCTGGTGCTGATCGACATGCAGCGCGACTTCATCGAGCCCGGCGGTTTCGGCGAGACGCTGGGCAACGACGTGTCGCTGCTGGCGGCCATCGTGCCGGCCACGCAGGCCGTGCTGGCCGCCTGGCGACAGTCCGGCGGCCTCGTGGTGCACACGCGCGAGGCGCACCGGCCCGACCTGTCGGACTGCCCGCCCGCCAAGCGCCTGCGGGGCGCCCCGTCGCTGCGCATCGGGGACGAGGGCCCCATGGGCCGCATCCTGGTGGCCGGCGAGCCGGGCAACCAGATCATCGACGCGCTCGCGCCCATCGAGGGCGAGTGGGTCGTCGACAAGCCCGGCAAGGGCGCCTTCTACGCCACCGGCCTGCATGAGCTGCTGCAGGCCCGCGGCATCACGCACCTCGTCTTCGGCGGCGTGACCACCGAGGTCTGTGTTCAGACGAGCATGCGCGAGGCCAACGACCGCGGCTATGACTGCCTGCTGCTGGAGGACTGCACCGAAAGCTACTTCCCGCAGTTCAAGGCCGCCGCAGTGGAGATGATCCGCGCGCAGGGCGCCATCGTCGGCTGGACCGCGACCGGGCCGCAGCTGATGGCGGCCCTGACAGCGGCAGAGGGCTGAGCGGCCCGCTACGATCCGATGGTGCCTGTCGCCGCTCCCGCCCGTTCCAAGAAAACCGCTCCCGCCGAGGCGGAGCTTCCCTTCCGCTCGCGCGCCGACGAGGTCTACGACCAGCTCAAGCGCGACATCGCCGACTTCCGCTTGGTGCCGGGCGACCGCTTCACCGAGAACGAGATCTGCGACCGGCTGGGCGTCTCGCGCACGCCGGTGCGCCAGGCGCTGATCCGGCTGCAGCAGGAAGGCTATGTCGAGGTGCTGTTCCGCGCCGGCTGGCGCGTGCTGCCCTTCGACTTCCAGCAGTTCGAGCAGCTCTACGACCTGCGCATGGTGCTGGAGACCACCGCCGTGCACCGCCTGTGTGAGTCGGGCCGCGCCGTGGACCGGGCCCAGCTCGATGCGCTGGCCGCCATCTGGTTGGTGCCGGTCGACCAGCGCAGCCGCGATGCGGCGCAGGTCGCCCGTTGGGACGAGGACTTCCATTGCCAGCTGGTGGCCGCCGCCGGCAATGCCGAGATGGCCCGCGTGCACCGCGAGGTGACCGACCGCATCCGCATCATCCGCCGGCTCGACTTCACGCAGCAGCCACGCATCGACGCCACCTACGACGAGCACGCCAAGATCCTCAAGGCGGTGCGCGCCAACCGCGGCGACCAGGCCGCGATGATGCTGCGCGCCCACATCGAGACCAGCCAGGCCGAGGTGCGCAAGATCACGCTGCACCAGGTCTACCTGGCGCGGCAGCAGGGCGGCTGAGCGCTGCTGTCGTCGCCGCTACGCCATCGGGCGCCAGGCGTCGCCGGGCGCCCCTGGAAAGCGCGAAGCCCTTTTTCAGACGCGTTCCAGCACGGTCGCGATGCCCTGCCCGCCGCCGATGCACTGCGTCGCCAGCGCATAGCGGCCACGCTCGCGCGCCAGCAGCGATGCCGCCTTGCCGGTGATGCGCGCCCCCGTTGCGCCCAGCGGATGGCCGATGGCCAAGCCGCCGCCGTCGATGTTGACCGTCCCCATGTCCAGCCCCAGATCGCGGATGCAGGCCAGGGCCTGCGAGGAGAAGGCCTCGTTGATCTCCACCACGTCCAGGTCGGCCACCGACAGGCCCGCGCGGGCCAGCGCCTTGCGCGTGGCGGGGATCGGGCCGATGCCCATCACGGCCGGATCCACGCCCACGGTGGCGAAGCTGCGGATGCGTGCCAGCGCGGCCAGGCCGTGGCGCTCGGCGAAGTCGTCGCGCGCGACCAGCACCGCCGCGGCGCCGTCGGTGAGCGGCGAGGAGGTGCCCGCCGTCACCACGCCATCGGCCCGGAAGGCGGGCTTGAGCGCTGCCAGCGCCTCGGCCGAGGTGGCGGGGCGGATGCAGCCGTCGCTGTCGACCGTGCTGCCGTCGGGCAGTGCGATGGGCACGATCTCCTGCGTCAGCCGGCCGGCCTCGCGCGCGGCGGCGGCCTTGCGGTGCGACTGCACGGCCAGCGCCTCCTGGTCGGCGCGGCTCACGGCCCAGCGCTCGGCCACGTTCTCGGCCGTCTCGCCCATGGAGATGTAGGCGTCGGTGTCCGCCAGCAGGCCGGGATGGGCCGAGAAGTTGAAGCCGCCCTGCGGCACCATCGTCATCGACTCCACCCCCACGCACAGGTAGGCGTCGCCGATGCCGGCCTCGATCTGCGCGGCGGCGATGTGCACCGCCTGCATCGACGAGCCGCAGAAGCGGTTGACCGTCATGCCGCCGACCTCGTGCGGCAGCCCGGCCAGCAGGCCGACGATGCGCGCGAGGTTGTTGCCCTGCGCGGCCTCGGGATAGGCACAGCCGAGGATCACGTCCTCCAGCAGTGCCGGGTCCAGCCCGGTGCGCTGCAGCAGGCCCTGCACCACGGCGGCGGCCAGCGTGTCCGGCCGCACCTCGGCCAGCCGGCCCTTGCGGGCGAAGTGGAAGGGCGAGCGCGCATAGGCGGCGATGACGGCTTTCATGAGATCTCCTTGCTTGTCGGTTTTGGGGGCGCGCCGGCGTTCAGGCCACCGGCGTGGCGGAAGGCGTGAAGGCCGCTGCCGCCGCGGGGGCGGATGCGGCGGTGCGCGGCGCGCTGGCGGCGTCGAGCCGGCTGCGCTGCTCGGCCGAGAGCGCGATCTGCAGCGCGCCCAGGTTGGACTGCAGCTGGCCCAGCGTGCGCGGCCCCAGCAGCGGCTGCACGTCCCGGGTCAGCAGCCACGCGATGGCGACCTGGTCGGGCGTGGCCCCCAACTCGGCGGCCACGGCCAGCACGGCGTCGAGCAGGGCAGTGCGCTCGGCGGAGTTCTCGGCCTGGAACACCTTGCCGCCCAGCGCCTCGGCCCGTCCCCGTTCGCCCTGGCGGTACTTGCCGGTGAGCATGCCGCCGCCCAGCGGCGACCAGGTGACGGCGGCCAGGCCCAGCGCCTGCGCGGCGGGCAGCAGGTCGGACTCGGGCGCGCGGTGCACCAGGCTGTACTCGAACTGCAGCGCGGCGATGGGCACGGCGCCGGTCAGCTCGGCCAGCGTCACCGCGCGGCCCACGCGCCAGGCGGGAAAGTTGGACAGGCCGGCATAGACGATCTTGCCGGCGCGCGCCAGGTCGTCCAGGCCGCGCACGATCTCCTCCGAAGGCGTGATGCCGTCGGGGTGGTGCACCCAGTACAGGTCGATGCGGTCGGTCTTCAGCCGGCGCAGGCTGGCTTCCACCGAGGCCACCATGGCGCGCCGGCTGTTGCCGGTGACCAGCGGACCGGCCTTCGGCGACGCGCCGTTGCTGAACTTGGTCGCCAGGAAGAACTCGTCGCGGCGACCGGCCAGCAGCTCGCCCAGGATCTCCTCGGACTGGCCGAACTGGTAGACGTCGGCCGTGTCGATGACGTTGCCGCCGGCCTCGGCATAGGCGTCGAGGAGGGCGGCGCTCTGGTCCGCGTCCGCGCCGTGGCCCCAGCGCTGGCCGAAGTTGGCCGTGCCCAGGGCCAGCCGGGAGAGCCGCAGTCCGGTGCGGCCGAAGGGGAGTTGCTGCATCTGCATGGTGGGTCTCCGGTGTCGGGTCGTGGCCTTCAGTGCGGCGCGAGGTAGCGCGGCGCCGGCGTGTTGCGCGAGAGCTGCGGGCCCATGTCGCGGCGGGCGGCCTCGTAGGCCTCCCAGGCCTCTGCGGCATGCAGCGAGGGCAGGGTGACCGTCTCGCCGCGGTCCAGGCCGACCAGGGCCGCGTCGACCATGTCCTCGGCGCGCATGACGATGCGGGCGTCCAGGTTCTCGACCGGCAGGCCGCCGGTGGCCCAGAACTCGGTGGCCGTGGCCCCGGGCAGCACGGCCTGCACCCGCACGCCCTTGGCCGCCAGCTCATGCTGCAGCGACTGGCTGAAGGCCAGCACGAAGGCCTTGGTGCCGCCGTACACGCCGTTGAGGATCTCGGGCGCCACCGCCGCGATGGAGGCGATGTTGACCACGGTGCCACCGCCGCGGGCCACGAAGCCGGGCACCGCCGCGTAGGCCAGGCGCATCGGCGCGGTGACGTTGAGCGCCACCATGCGCGTCATGGCCTCCACGTCGCTGGCCAGCAGCGGCGTGTGGGTGCCGATGCCGGCGTTGTTGACCAGCAGGCGGATGCTGGCGTCCTGGCGCAGCTTGGCTTCCACGGTGGCCAGCGAGGCCGCGTCGGTCAGGTCGGCGGCCAGCACCTCGACATTGCGGCCGGTGCGGCTGGTGATGTCGCGCGCCAGGGCGTTGAGCCGCTCGCGGTCGCGGGCGACGAGGATCAGGTCGTGGCCGCGGCGGGCCAGGCGGTCGGCGTACAGCGCGCCGATGCCGGAGGAGGCGCCCGTGACGAGGGCGGTGCCGGAAGCGATGGAGGTCATGGTGGGAGTCCTTGCAGGCCGCCGGACGTGGCGGCATGGACGAATGATGCGGCCGGCAGTCAATGTCTCAAATGACGTATATAGTCATGATTCAAGACATCGACGAAAAGACACCATGCTGCGCATCGGCTACCTGCTGCCCGAAGGCTTCCAGGTCATGGCCCTGGCCACCCAGGCCGTGTTCGAGTTCGCCAACCTGGCCGCCCGCGAGCGGGTCTACAGCGTCGAGAACTATTCGCTGGCCGGCGGCGAGGTGCTGACGTCCGCCGGCACGCGGGTGCTGAGCCGGCCGCTGTCCGCCCGCACCGCCGTCGACACCTGGCTGGTGGCCGGCACGCGCGATCCGGTGGATGCGGGTGCGGCGCCCGCACTGGTGCGGGCGCTCGGGCGCGCCGCCGGCCGCGCGCGCCGCACGGCCGGCCTGTGCACCGGCGCCTTCCTGCTGGCCGACGCCGGCCTGCTGGACCAGCGCCGCGCCACCACCCACTGGGCCTGGACCGATGCACTGCAGCAGCGCCATCCCTCGATCCAGGTGGAGCCCGACCGCATCTTCATCACCGACGGGGCCTTCTGGACCTCGGCCGGCATGACGGCCGAGCTGGACCTGGCGCTGGGCCTGGTCGAGAAGGACCTGGGCAGCGATGCCGCCGCCAGCGTGGCCCGCGGGCTGGTGATGCCGCAGCGGCGCTCTGGCGGGCAGTCGCAGCACTCGGAGCTGCTGCGCCTGGCCCCCAAGTCCGACCGCATCCAGCAGGCGCTGGAATACGCCCGTGCGCACCTGGCCGCGCCCCTGGGCGTCGAGCAGCTGGCCGAAGTGGCGCACCTCAGCCCGCGGCAGTTCAGCCGCGTTTTCGCGGCGGAGACGGGACAGTCGCCCGCCAAGGCGGTGGAGCAGTTGCGGCTGGAGTCGGCGCGGCTGATGGTGGAACGCAGCCGCCATCCGCTGGAGGTGGTGGCGCGCGAGACGGGCTTTCGCGACGCGCGCCATCTGCGCGAGGTGTTCCTGCGCGGCTTCGGCGTGCCACCGCAGGTGGTGCGGCGCGCGGCGCGCGGCACCGACTGAGCAGCCACGCGGGCCCGGCTTCGCGCCCGGCGTGCGGCGAGTGCGGCCGCCTACCGGCGCCTCGCCGGCTTCCTACAAGGCCCGCCCCGGGCCCCGCAACCATGGGTGTCGACCTTTCCCCCACGCGAAGGACCCCGACCCCATGCTTGCCATGAACTACCGCGGCCCCTACCGGGTGCGCATCGACGAACGCGCCGAGCCCGAGATCGAGCACCCGGGCGACGCCATCGTGCGCGTCACCCGCAGCTGCATCTGCGGCTCGGACCTGCACCTCTACCACGGGCTGGTGCCCGACACGCGCGTGGGGACGACCTTCGGCCACGAGTTCACTGGCGTGGTCGAACGTGTGGGGCCCGACGTGCAGCGCCTCAAACCCGGCGATCGGGTGCTCGTGCCCTTCAACATCTTCTGCGGCACCTGCTTCTTCTGCAGCCGCGAGCTGTTCAGCAACTGCCACAACGTCAACCCCGAGGCGACGGCGGTGGGCGGCATCTACGGCTACTCGCACACCACCGGCGGCTATGCCGGTGGCCAGGCGGAATACGTGCGCGTGCCCATGGCCGACATCGGCCCCACGGTACTGCCGGAGGGCCTGGACGAGGACGACGCCGTGCTGCTGACCGACGTCTTTCCCACCGGCTACCAGGCGGCCGAGATGGGCAGCATCCGCGAGGGCGACACGGTGGTCGTCTTCGGCGCCGGCCCTGTGGGCCTGTTCGCCGCACGCTCGGCCTGGTTCATGGGCGCCGGCCGGGTGATCGTGGTGGACCATGTGGAATACCGCCTGGCCTTCGCGCGCGAGTTCGCGCACTGCGAGACGGTGGACTTCAAGTCGGTGGGCGACATGGCCATCCACATCAAGAAGATGACCGACGGCCTGGGTGCCGACGTGTGCATCGACTGCGTGGGCGCCGAGGCCGCCGGCAGCTTCGCCCAGACGCTGACCGGGGTGAAGCTCAAGCTGCAGGGCGGTGCGGCGACGGTGCTGCACTGGGCCATCAACTCGGTACGCAAGGGCGGGCATGTGTCGATCGTGGGCGTGTACGGGCCCACCTTCAACGCCTTGCCCATCGGCAATGCGGTCAACAAGGGCCTGACGCTGCGCATGAACCAGGCCTCGGTCAAGCGCCACCTGCCCAAGCTCATCGAGCATGTGCAGGCCGGCCGCATACGCCCCAGCGACATCATCACCCACCGCCTGCCGCTGGAGGAGGTGGCCGAGGGCTACCACCTGTTCAGCAGCAAGCTGGACCAGTGCATCAAGGTCGTACTGCTGCCGCCTTCGGCGCGCGCCTGAACGCACACACGGAGGCTCCCATGGCAGACACCGACACCCCCACGAATGACGCGTCCACCGCATCGGCGCGCCATGCCCACATCCCCGGCTGGGGCGTGGACCGCGACCGCAATAGCCGCCCCGCCGTGCCCATGGAGCGCATGCCGCCCCGCCTGGAGGGCGTGCACTGGACGCAGCCGGCCCAGCAGCCGCAGACCGTCGAGGTGCTGTGCTCCACCGAGCGCGACAGCACGCTCACGCCCATCTTCGGCACCACCCTGCCGCCGCAGGGCGCCAGCGGCAGCCTGCGCCGCGTCGCCTTCCGTTTCAGCGAGAACGACCTGCGGCACTGGCTGATCCTGCTGCTGGCCGATCGCACCGACATGGTCGAGGGCGTGATCGACGACCTTCGCCGTGGCCACGTGCCCAACCTGGTGGCCGAGATGGGCCTGGGCGCCGCCTGGAAGCATGACCGGCCGCGTCTGATTCGCAAGCTGGCATGGACGGCTGGCACCGTGGTGGTGCTGGGCCTGCTGGCAGGCCGTCGACGCAGCGGCAGGCGCCTGCGTTGAGCGCCCGTGCTTCCCGCCAGAGCCTAGAGCTGGTCGAAGGGCTTTCGATCCAGCAGGCAGTCGATGAATGAACCCAGCAGGGCGGGTCGATGCTGCCTGTTCGGGTAGTAGAGGAACAGCCCCGGACGCGAGATCGACCAGTCCGCCAGCACCTGAACCAGCCGCCCCTGCGCCACGAGCTCGCCCACGCCATCCTTGTCGAAGTGATAGGCAATGCCGAGCCCGTTCAGCGCAGCGGCGACGCCGATGTCGGCGTGGTTGGTGACGACGGGGCCGTCCACCGCCACTTCCAGCCGCTGCCCTCGCTTCCTGAACTCCCAGCGATAGTGCCTGCCATCCATCTGGAGGCGCCAGTTGATGCAGGCGTGGTCATGCAGTTCGGCCGGGGACCGGGGTGTTCCCCGGCGCGCGAGGTAGTCCGGTGAAGCCACGGCGACCATGTCCAGGTCGGGCGTGAGGCGCACGGCCACCATGTCCTTCTCCAGCCGTCCGCCCACGCGGATTCCCGCGTCGAAGCGGCCGGCGACGATATCCGCCAGGGCGTCGTCGACCACGATGTCCAGAACCACGTCGGGGTGTACCCGATGGAAGCGTGAGAGGCGCGGCGCAATGACGGTCCTCGCAGCGATCCCCAGCGTGTTGATGCGAAGCGTGCCCTTCATCTGCCCTGTCGCCTCGCTGGCCTCGGCGACCGCCGCAGCCATCTCCCGGAACAGGGGCGCGATGCGCTTGTAGAACAGTTCGCCACTCGCCGTTGGCGCGACGCTTCGCGTCGTGCGATTCAGCAGCCGTGCCCCGATGCGGGCCTCGAGCTGGCGGATGGTCTGGCTGAGTGCCGAGGGCGACAGACCCAGATGCTCTGCCGCGCGGGCGAAGCTCTGGCGCTCGACAACGGCCACGAAGGCCTTCAGCTCGGCAAAGTCGGATCCCCGCATTGTGTATTCCTTTCTACACAGCCCATCCAGATTCAAGCGCATTCACTTCATTGTCTCCGGCGCGCATCCTCAGGCCTTCACCGACCCATGGAGCCGAGCGCATGAACACCTTGACCCTTCCCGAACCCATCGCTGCGTACTTCGCGGCCGAGCACAACCCCGAAGCCCTGGCGCGTTGCTTCACGCCGCAGGCCGTCATGAAGGACGACGGTCATACCTACACGGGCATCGACGCCATCACGGCCTTCATGGCCGAGGCATCGGCCAAGTACGGCGCGACCAGCGTGCCCTTCGCCATCGAGCGGGAGGAGGGCTTTCAGCGCGTTCGCGCCAACGTCAGCGGCAACTTCCCCGGCAGCCCGATCGTTCTGTCGTACCGCTTTCGCCTCGAACGCGGCCTGATCGCATCGCTGGAGATCACGGCATGAGCTTCGATCTTCAGCTCGATGGCCTGCGGGCCGTGGTGACCGGGGGCACGCTGGGCCTCGGCGCTGCCGTGGTTGAAGCCCTCGTGGAGGCTGGCGCCCGGGTGGTGACATCCGCGCGCACCGTGCCCGCGCAGCGCGTGGAGGGCGTCAGCTATGTGTTGGCCGACCTGTCGACGGCGCAAGGTGCCGGCCAGCTTGCACAGGCGGTCTTGCAGCAATGGGGTGGCGTCGACATCCTGGTCAATGTGCTGGGCGGCTCGAAGACACCCATCGGCGGCTTCGCCGCGATCACCGACGAGCATTGGTTCGCCGAGTTGAACCTGAACCTGATGCCGGCCGTGCGTCTGGATCGCGCACTGCTGCCGTCGATGCTGGCGAAAGGGTCGGGCGTCATCATCCATGTCGGTTCCATCCAGCGCGTGCTGCCCCTGCACGAATCCACGACCGCCTACGCCGCGGCCAAGGGGGCCCTCGCCACCTACAGCAAGTCCCTGGCGAGGGAGGTGACGCCCAAGGGTGTTCGCGTGCTGAGCGTGGCGCCGGGCTGGATCGAGACCGAGGCTTCCGTGGCCTTTGCCCAGCGCATGGCTGACCAGGCCGGAACGGACTACGCCGGCGGCAGGAAGATCGTCATGGATTGGCTGGGCGGAATTCCCGTGGGCCGGCCCGCCAGGCCGCGCGAGGTCGCCGATCTGATCGCGTTCCTTGCCTCCCCGCGATCCGCCTCCATCGCCGGGGCCGAGTACCGGATCGACGGCGGCACCGTCCCCACCGTGTAGCCAACCGCCGCAGCGGACTGGGCGACGGCGAACCCGCGCGTTCGGTCCGGGCCGCGGCCGATGCGCGGCAAGACCCGGCTCAGCCCGGGCCGGCCTTGTCCAGCTCCGCGAGCCGCCCGCGCAGGAATTCGGCGAAGGCATAGGCGATCACCGGCAGCTGGCGCCCGCGCAGGCAGCCCAGCACCAGCTCGCCCTGCGGAAAGGCCCGGTCCTCGATGGCGCGGGCCACCAGCTCGGGGTCGCCGAGCTCGGTGCCCACGGCCATCTGGAAGGTGATGGACCGGCGGTCGGCCAGGCAGCCGCGCAGGAACTCGAAGCTGTTGCTCTCCACCATGGGCTGGAAGCGGGTGGAGCTGCGCGCGAGGAAGCGCTCCAGCAGCTGGCGCCCGCCGATGTCGCGGTTGGGCAGCACCACCGGATAGTCGGCGCAGTCGCGCAGCCGCAGGGCGCTGCGGCCGGCCAGCGGATGCTCGGCATGCATCATGGCCATCAGCCGCTGGCCGGCCACGTCCAGCCGCTGGATGTCGGCCTCAGCCGGCAGGTTGAAGACCAGGGCCAGGTCGGTGTCCAGGCTGCGCAGGGCCTCGGCGGCGTGCACGTGGTCGCCGATGCGCGCGTCGAAGGCCACCAGCGGATGCGTCTCGCGGAAGGCCGCGATGGCCGCGGGCAGGAAGCGCGGCGCCAGGGCCTGGCTGGCCACCAGCCGCACGCGGCCGCGGCGCAGGCCCTGCAGTTCCTCGATCTCGGAGCGCACGCGCTCCAGCTCGGCGCCGCGGTCGCGGATGTAGCGCACGAACAGCTCGCCCGCGGCCGTCAGCCGCATGCCGCGCGGCAGCCGCTCGAAAAGAGGCGTGCCCAGCTCCTCCTCGATGTCCTGGATGCGGCGGTTGACGGCCGAGGGCGCCACATGCAGCCGCTCCGCGGCCTGACGGATGGAGCCGATGCGCGCCACCTCGTCGACGTAGCGCAGCAGGCGAAGGTGGTTCATGCGGCCATTGTGGTGTCGGCGTGCGCGTGCAGCAGTCGCGCCAGTTCCGCCGTGGCGTCCGCCCCCTTCAGGGCGGTGTCCCACAGGCGCGCGGCGAGCGTCTCGTGCAGGCGCAGGGCTTCCTGGTCCTCGCTGATCATCGCCACGCCGTAGTGCAGGTTCGTCGGCTCCACGATGCGGAAGGGGCTCGTCACCAGCACGCGGCGCCCATGCGGCAACTGAAGCAGCTGGAAGCCCGAGGTCGGCAGCGGCTGGGTGGTCAGCACGACCTGTACGCCCATCGGCGGCGAGGCGATGAGGCCGGCCAGTCGCTCCATCTCGCGCCGTGCTGCGAGCCGCCGGGCAGCGCGCTCGGCCGCCGGCAGCAGCGGGTGGCCGCCCAGACCGTGCGTCAGGTAGCGCTCGATGTCGCCCACCGGCACGATGTTGACGAGCGCCGGCCTGTTGCGCGCGAAGGTCGTCTTGCGCTTGGCCAGCAGGTGCATCAGGCGATCGGCCTCGGCCGGGCTCAGGGCGGTCTGGTCGTCGCGCCGGTCGACCAGCCGTTCGGCCAGCGCGGTGTCGTAGGCGTCGGAACTCAGCATGTAGGCCTGCGGACCGAACACCACCGTCATCTGCGTGGCCTCGGCCTCCAGCCGCTGCTGGCGGTCGAAGAACAGCATGCCGTGGGTGATGTACTCGTTGCCCAGGCCGAGCAAGGCACCGGTCGAGGTTTCGTACAGCCGGGCCAGCTTCTCCAGCACCTCGAGCTTGACCACCTCGCCCGACTCGTAGCGGTAGAGGAGCGCGCGCGAGATGCCCGCCGCGCGTGCCACCTGCTCGGTGCTCAGGCGCGCGTCCTGGCG
Organism: Pseudacidovorax sp. 1753; assembly: GCF_040544975.1. NCBI lineage: Bacteria > Pseudomonadati > Pseudomonadota > Betaproteobacteria > Burkholderiales > Comamonadaceae > Pseudacidovorax > Pseudacidovorax sp. 1753. The sequence goes on from NZ_JBEPKY010000013.1 coordinate 134,718, forward strand.
CCGGCTTCGCAGGCGCTCCCCGATGTGGGCGTAGTGGTGGGGGGTGGTCATGGCGGCTGCCGTCTCGTTAATGAATCAGTTCGCGAAATTGCACGTTGTGACGCCGGGCGGGCCGGCCTACGCTGGCCCGGCCATCGCAACATCACGCAACGAACATGCCCACCATTTCTGTCGACGGGGTACCCGTCCACTACATCGAAGCCGGCAGCGGCGAGCGCGCCGTCGTCTTGCTGCACGGCGGCTTCGGCAGCTCCAGCGAACTGTGGGAGCGCACGCTGCAGTCGCTGCCGCCCGGCTGGCGCGGCTACGCCATCGACAACTTCCTGCGCTCGGCCGCGCCGCCCGACGGCTACAGCGTGCAGTCGCTGGCCCGGCGCGTGCGCGGTTTCGTCGACGCGCTCGATCTCGAGAAGCCCGTGATCGGGGGCCATTCGATGGGCGGCGTGGTGAGCCAGATCGCCGCGTCGAACGACCCCCAGCGCTACGGCGGTGTGGTGCTGGTGTGCACCGGCGCGGTCATGACCAACCACACGCTGGGCCGGGTGCTGCTGCAGGATCTGCGCGACAACGGCCATGCCAACCTGCGAGAGATCAGCGCGCACTGGTTCCGCGAGCTGCCCGGGGACTTCTTCGAGGACTACGTGGCGCGTGCCCAGACGGCACCGCTGGCGGCCATGATCGACGTGCAGCAGAGCCTGCTCGACACCGACTGCCGGCCGCTGCTGCCGAAGATCACCGCACCCACGCTGGTGGTGTTCGGCGCACACGACGCGGGCCGCACGAGCGACCACGCGAACACGCTGCTGGCCGGCATCCCGAACAGCCGCCTCGCGCACATGCCCGACAGCGGGCACACGCCGATGGTCGAGACGCCCGAGGCCTTCGACGCCGCCCTGCATGCCTTCCTGACCGAAACCCACTGAGGACTTGCATCATGATCCGACGCTCCCTCCTCGCCCTGGCCGTGGTGGCCGGGGCTTCTCTCCTCGCGTTGCCGGCTGCGGTGGCCGACACGCTCGACGACGTGCAGAAGGCCGGCGTACTGCGCGTGGCCATCACGCTGGACTATCCGCCCTTCGGTTCGGTCGATGCCAGCATGAACCCGCAGGGCTACGACGTGGAGTTCGCCAACCTGATGGCGGCCGCGCTGGGCGTCCGGGCCGAGCTGGTGCGGGTGACGGCGCAGTCCAAGATCCCGACCATGGCCACGCACAAGGCCGACCTGCTGCTCAACATCGGCCGCAACGAGGAGCGCGCCAAGGTGGTGGACTTCACCCAGCCCTACGCACCGTACTACATCGGCGTGTTCGGCCCGGTCGACCAGACCGCCACCGGCGTGGCCGACCTGGCGGGCAAGAAGATCGCCGTGACGCGCGGCACGCTCGAAGACCAGCTGCTCACGAAGATGGCACCGCCCGAGGCCGCGATCCAGCGTTACGAGGACCACAGCAACACGATCAGTTCCTTCCTGAGCGGGCAGAGCGACCTCATGTCGGTCGGCAACATCGTGGCTGCGGCCATCATGGAGAAGAACCCGCCGCGCAAGCCGGAGCAGAAGTTCCTGCTGATGAACTCGCCCGTGTGCGCGGCGGTCACCAAGGGCGAGCAGCGGCTGCTCGAGCGGATCAACGCCGCCATTGCCGAGATCAAGGGCAACGGCCGGCTCGGCGGCATGGCCACGCGCTGGCTCAAGCAGCCGCTGCCGGCCAATCTCTGAGGCGTGGTGGCGCCGTTGCCAGAACGGCAACGGCGCTACCGCGATAAAGCGCCGGAAAGTGAGCGCTGGTGGCACGGGCGATGCGTGCTTCTGGCGCATGCACAGCGATGAACGCACTCCCGGCACCAAGTTGGACACGGCCACCGGTGACGCCCCCGGCTTCGGCCCCGCGGCCGCCAACCGCTGGCAGCTGCAGGACGGCACGCTGAGCCTGGTCCGCACGCCGCCGGCGCCGCGGCCCCTGGCCCTGCCGGCACAGCCCGAAGCGCTCGTGATCGACCTCGCCCGCACCGCGCTGGTGGTGGTCGACATGCAGAACGACTTCTGCCACCCCGAGGGCTGGTTCGGCCAGAAGGGCCTGGACGTGCAGGCCGCGCGCCGGCCCATCCCGGTGCTGCAGGCGCTGCTGCCCGCCTGGCGCCGCGCGGGCAGCCCGCTCGTCTGGTGCAACTGGGGCATCCGTGCCGACCGACGCAACCTCGGCCCCACGGTGCAGTTCAAGGGCAAGCGCACGGCCGAGGGCGTGGGCTATGGCGAGCGCTCACCCATCGACCACGGCCCATCCCTGGTGCAGGGCAGCTGGGGCGCGGCGCTGGTCGACGAACTCGCGGCCGAGCCTGGCGACATCCTGGTGCACAAGCACCGGCTCTCGGGTTTCTGGGACAGCGAGCTCGACAGCGTGCTGCGCAACGCCGGCATCACCACCCTGCTGTTCGCCGGCATCAACACCGACCGCTGCGTGTTCTCCACGCTGCAGGACGCGGCCTTCCTGGGCTACGACTGCGTGCTGCTGGAGGACGCGTGCAGTACCTCCTCGCCCGACTACGTGACCGAAGGCGTGCTCTACCTCGTGCGCCTGCTGCACGGCTTCACCGCGACCGCGGCCGACCTGGGTGCGGCCCTGACCGACCTTCCCGACCTTCCTTCCAACCCTGTCTGAGGAACCTTCGCCATGACCTCGACCCTCTCCCTTCTCGCACGCTGGACGCGCCCGCTCATCGGCGCCGCCGCCCTGGTCCTGGCGGCCCTACCCGCCGCCGCGCAGACTCCCGTCAAGCTGGTGCTCAACTGGAAGTACGAAGGCCCGCAGGCCTGGTTCTTCCTGGCGCAGGACCGCGGCTACTTCAAGCAGGAAGGGCTGGACGTCAGCATCGACCAGGGCGAGGGCTCGGCCGCCTCGATCCCGAAGGTCGCCGCCGGCACCTACCAGGCCGGCTTCGGCGACATGAACGCGCTGATCGACCTGGCGTCCAAGCGGCCGGCCGATGCGCCGGTGGGTGTGTACATGCTCTACAACACGCCGCCCTTCGCGGTCGTGGTGCGCAGCGACAGCCCCATCAAGACGCCCAAGGACCTCGAAGGCAAGACCATCGGCGGCCCGGCCAACGACGGCGCGCTCAAGCTCTTCCCGGCCTTCGCCAAGCTGGCCAAGGTCGACGCCGCCAAGGTCACCATCTCCAACATGGCGCCCAACCTGCGCGAGCAGATGCTGGTGCGCGGCCAGATCGACGCGGCCTTCGGCTACGTGACCACCGTGAGCTTCAGCGCCCGCGGCATGGGCCTGGACCCGGCCAGGGACCTGCGCTTCATCCGCTACGGCGACCACGGCATGGACCTCTATGCCAACACGGTGTTCTTCTCACGCAGCTTCGTGCAGGAGAAGCCCCAGGCCGTGGCCGGCTTCGTCAAGGCCCTCAACCGTGCCATCAAGGAGGTGCTCGCCAATCCCGAGGCCGGCATCGACGCGGTGATGAAGCGCGAGCCGCTGCTCAAGCGCGAGGTCGAGAAGGACAAGCTGCTGGCCACGCTGAAGAACGACATGAGCCACCCCGAGATCGCCCGCATCGGCCTGGGCGACGTGGACGACGAGCGGCTGAAGAAGGCCATCGGCATCGTGGCCGAGGCCAACCAGCTGCCGCGCCAGCCCGAGGTGGGCGAGGTCTTCGACCGCCGCTTCCTGCCGGCGCGCGCCGAGCGCCCCTCCAGCACCGTCGCGCCCTGAACACCACCGACAAGACCCTCTGAAGAAAGAAGAGACCGCCATGGATCTGCAACTGCGCGACAAGGTCGCCATCATCACCGGCCCGGCCAAGGGCATGGGCGCCGCCATCACCCTGGCCTTCGCCCGCGAAGGCGCGAAGCTGGTGCTGGCCGGCCGCGACACCGCCGCCATCGAACCCGTGGCCGCCGAGGCCCGCGCGCTGGGCGTGCCGGCCCAGGTGGTGGCCTGCGACCTCACCGTCTCCAGCCAGACCGAGGCCCTGGCCACGGCCGCACTCGCCGCCTTCGGCCGCATCGACATCCTGGTCAACGTGGCCGGCGGCTCCGGCCCCATCGGCAAGACCGGCTGGGAGACGACCACGGAAGAGTTCGACGAGATCGTGCGCCTGAACATGACCGGCTGCTTCAACACCATCCGCGCCGTCATGCCGGCGATGGTGGAGCAGCGCAGCGGCAAGATCGTCAACGTGGGCGGCACCTTCGGCCTGCGCGGGCGCGCCGGGCGCATGGCCTATTCGGCCTCCAAGTGGGGCCTGCGCGGCATCACCAAGAGCTTTGCGCTGGAGGCCGGGCCGCACAACATCAACGTCAACAACGTCGCGCCCGGCATGGTGGACGGCCCGCGCTTCCGCGAGAAGGTGTGCGCCAACATGGCCCAGCGCCTGGGCATCACGCTGGAGGAAGCCATGCAGCGCCACGCGGCCGACTACGCGCTGCGCCGCGTCTCCACCGACACCGACATCGCCAACGCCTGCCTGTTCATGGCCAGCGAGGTGTCGCGGCAGATCACCGGCGCCGACCTGCCGGTGGACGGCGGCTGGGCCGCTCTCTGAGAACGGGAGCGAACACCATGCGACCCGAAGTCGACCTCGTCATCCGCGGCGCGAGCGTGGTCTCGCCCGTCGCCATCGTGCCCGCCAGCGTGGCCATCGCCGGCGAGCAGATCGTGGCCGTGGGCCACGACGACACCATGCCGCCGGCGCGCGAAGAACTGCGGGCCGACGGCCTGTTCCTGCTGCCCGGCGCCATCGACAGCCATGTGCACTTCCGCGATCCGGGCTATCCGCACAAGGAGACCTGGCGCACCGGCTCGGCCGCCGCGGCCCTGGGCGGCGTGACCACCGTCTTCGACATGCCCAACACCTCGCCAGCCACGGGCACCGTGGAGGCGCTGCGGCTCAAGCAGAAGGCGGCCGAGGCCTCGTACTGCGACTTCGGCATCCACGGCCTGCTGGGCGACGACACCATCGAGCGGCTGGAGGAACTGCTGGAGGCCGGCGTCACCAGCTTCAAGGCCTTCGTCGGCAACACCTTCGGCAACCTGCCCGCGCCCACCGACGGTGCGTTGCTGGAGGGCTTCGAGACGCTGGCGCCGCTGGGCGTGCGCACCGTGGTGCATGCGGAGAACTCGTCGATCCTGTTCCGCCGCCAGAAGAAGATGCAGGAGGCCGGCCGCATCGACGCCCTGGCGCACCTGGCGGCGCGGCCCGCCGTGGCCGAGATCGAGGCCATCGGCCGCGTGCTCACGCTGGCCGAGTGGACCGGCGCGCGGGTGCACATCGCCCACCACAGCGCGGCCGATTCGCTCTTCCTGCTGCGCGAGGCCAAGCGCCGCGGCGTGGACGTGACGGCCGAGACCTGCCCGCAGTACCTGCTGCTCAACACCGGGCACATGTCGAAGCTCGGCGGCGTGATGCGCCTGAACCCGCCCATCCGCGAGGCACGCCACAACCAGCCGCTGTGGGACGCGCTGATGGACGGCACGCTGGACATGATCGCCACCGACCACGCGCCGCATGCGCCGGAGGAGAAGACGCGCGAGAGCATCTGGGACTGCGACTGTGGCTTCCCCGGCGTGGAGACGCAGATGCCGCTGATGCTCACCGAGGTCAACCGTGGCCGCGCCTCGCTGATGGACTACGTGCGATGGAGCGCCGTCGCGCCGGCCAAGGCCTGGGGCCTGTATGGCACCAAGGGCGTGATTGCGCCCGGCGCCCATGCCGACATCGCCATCGTCGACATGGCGCGCCAGGGCGTGCTGTCGCAGAACAAGCTGCAGAGCATCAGCCGCATCTCGCCCTGGCACGGGCGGCCGGTGCAGGGCTATCCGCTGCACACGCTGCTGCGTGGGCGCTTCGTCATGCGCGACGGCCGGCTGGTGGAGGACGCCGTGGGCTGGGGCCGCTCGGTCAAGGCGGTGCAGAAGATGCCCACGCCGCGGCCGCGCAACACCGAGCACTACAGCCGCGCCATCCTTGAGACGCCGCCCGGCGTGCCGCCGACCGCGGTGCCGGTAGGCGAGGTGGACTGGAGCGCGAGATGAGCGGCACCGTCCCCCAGCATGTGGATGCCCATGTGGTGCCCTGCCGCGGCCCCGGCGACCTGAGCGGCGTGCAGGCGCTGGTCGAGGCCGGCATGCTCGACCCGCGCCACATCGTCGCCGTCATGGGCAAGACCGAGGGCAACGGCTGTGTCAACGACCACACCCGCGACTTCGCCGCCATGGCCTGGTGCCACTACCTGGCGCCGCACCGCGGCTGCACGCCGCAGGCGGTGCATGCGCAGGTGGCGCTGGTGATGTCCGGCGGCACCGAGGGCGTGCTGTCGCCGCACTTCACCGTGTTCACCCGCCGCGCGGCCCTGCCGCACGAGGTGGTCGAAGGCGAGAAGCGGCTGGTGGTCGGCATCGCCCACACGCGCGACTTCGCGCCGGAGGAGATGGGCCGCCAGGCGCAGATCGCCGCCACGGCCGAGGCGGTGCAGGCCGCCATGCGCGACGCCGGCATCGACAGCGCCGCCGACGTCCACTTCGTGCAGGTCAAGTGCCCGCTGCTCACTTCGGCCAAGGTGGACGACGCGCTCGGCCGCGGGCAGGACACGGTCACGCGCGACACCTACGAGTCGATGGGCTACTCGCGCGCCGCCTCGGCCCTGGGCGTGGGCGTGGCCCTGGGCGAGATCGACCCGGCGCGCGCCACCGACGCCGCCGTGCTGCACGACCTCAGCCTTCATTCGGCCCGCGCCTCCGTGTCGGCCGGCATCGAGCTGGAAGGCAACGTGGTCATCGTGCTGGGCGAGGCGGCGGGCAGCGCCTCGCCGCTGCGCATCGGCCATGCGCTGATGCGCGACGCGGTGGACACCGCCGGCCTGCGCACGCTGCTGCGCGAGCATTTCGGCCTGGATCCGGAAGCCGACGCGGCCCTCATCGCGCAGCGGCTGGTCAACCTGCTGGCCAAGGCCGAGGCCAGCCCCGACGGCCGGGTGCGCGAGGCGCGCCACACCATGCTGAACGACTCGGACATCCACTCGACGCGCCATGCGCGTGCCGCCGTCGGGGCCGTGCTGGCCTCGGTGGTCGGCCGCACGGCGCTGTACGTGTCGGGCGGTGCCGAGCATCAGGGCCCGCCCGGCGGCGGCCCGGTGGCCGCGCTGGTGCGCGTGGCCTGAGCTTCCATTCCTTGCTGGAACATCCCATGAGCCAGAGCTTCATCCAACTCTCCAACGTGATGCTGCGCTACGGCGGCGGCACCATCGCCCTGGACCACACCACGCTGGGCATCGACCGGGGCGACTTCGTGGCCCTGGTCGGCCCCAGCGGCTGCGGCAAGTCGACCATCCTCAAGCTGCTGGCCGGACTGCTGCGGCCCACCTCGGGTGCGGTGATCGCCGGCGGCCGCGAGGTCGGGCCGGCGGGTGCACGCCCCATGGCGGCCGGCCGGCCGGCACTGCGCATCGGCCTCGCCTTCCAGAACCCGACCATGCTGCCGTGGCTGACGATCCGCGAAAACGTGATGATCCCGCTGAAGATCGTCGAGCCCTTCCGCCAGGACTACGCCCGCAAGAAGCGCGGCGAGTACGCCGAGCGCGCCGACGCGCTGCTGGCGCAGGTGGGCCTGCGCGGCTTCGGCGACAAGCGGCCCTGGCAGCTGTCGGGCGGCATGCTGCAGCGCGCCTCGCTGTGCCGCGCGCTGGTGCACCAGCCCGAGCTGCTGCTGCTGGACGAGCCCTTCGGCGCCCTCGACCAGTTCACCCGCGAGGAGCTGTGGGACATCATGCAGACGCTGTGGATGACCCAGCGGCCCACGGTGCTGCTGGTGACCCACGACCTGCGCGAGTCGGCCTACCTGGCCAACCGCATCTGCGTGATGAGCGCGCGGCCCGGCCGCATCCTGGAGACGCGCGACGTGGACTTCGCCCGACCGCGCACGCTGCAGTCCAGCTACGACCCGGCCTTCGGCGCGCTGGTGCAGCAGCTGCGCATGCGCATCGCCGAGGCGCGCTGCGAGAGCGACACGGCCGCTGCCGCAGCTGCCATGCCCACTGCGCTGCAGGGGGTGGCAGCATGAACGCGCGCGTGAACACCGCGGACGCGGTCGAGCCCGCAGCCGAAGCCGCCAGCCCCGCCGCGCCGCGCCTGTCCCCGCTGGCGCGCCAGCGCCTGCTGTCCGGCCTGGCCCTGATCGGCTTCTTCCTGGCCTGGGAGCTGGTCTGCCTGGCCAGCGGCATCTCGGACCTGGTGCTGCCCCGGCCCAGCCAGATCGCCCGCGTGCTCATCGAGCGCATGCCGCTCTTGTGGCCGCACACGGTGCAGACGCTCTACACCACGCTGCTCGGCTTCGCGCTGGGCGTGGCGGCGGGCATCGTCATCGGCGTGGGCATCGGCTCGTCGCGGCTGGCCTATGACGTCACCTATCCGCTGCTGGTGGGCTTCTCCAGCATTCCGAAGGTGGCGGTGGTGCCGCTGTTCGTCGTGTGGTTCGGCGCCGGTACCGTGCCGGCGGTGCTCACCTCGATGGTCATCAGCATCTTCCCGGTGGTGGTCAACGTGGCCACCGGGCTGGCCAGCACCGAGCCGGAGCTGGAGGACGTGCTGCGCGTGCTGGGCGCACGCAAGCGCGACATCCTCTGGAACGTGGGCCTGCCGCGGGCCATGCCCTACCTGTTCGCGTCGCTCAAGATCGCCATCACGCTGTCCTTCGTGGGCACGGTGCTCTCGGAGACCGTGGCCTCCAACCGCGGCATCGGCACCGTGATGATGATCGCGAGCGGCAACTTCGACGTGCCGATGGTGTTCGCCGGACTCTTCCTGCTGGCGGCCATGGGTGTGCTGCTCTATGCGCTGTCGGCGCTGGTGGAGCGGCGCGTGACCGGCTGGTCCCAGCGCAAGACCGACCTGGCGGCGACCGGCGCCTGAGTCCGGCCTGAGCCTGTCGAAGCCTGGGCACGCGAGTGTCCAGCCCTCTCTTCTTTCGCCTTTCAAGGAGCTTCCATGCCCCGCCTTTTCTCGCGCCGCAGCGCCGGCCTGGCGCTGTCGGCTGCGTCAGTGCTCGTAGCCCTGGGCGCCGCGCTGGCGCCGGCACCGGCCGCTGCACAGACCGACACCCCGATCAAGTTCGTGCTCGACTGGAAGCTCCAGGGCGTGCATGCCTGGTACTACCTCGCGCAGGATCGCGGTTACTTCGCCCGCGAGAAGCTGGCCGTGACCATCGACCAGGGCGACGGCTCGGCGGCCACCGTCACGAAGATCATGGCCGGTGCCTACCAGGCCGGCTTCGGCGATGTGAACGCCATCGTGCAGAACGCCACCGCCAAGCCCGGCCAGGCGCCGGTGATGGTCTACATGCTCTACAACCGCGCGCCCTTCGCGCTGATCGCCAAGGCCGACGGGCCTGTCCGCACGCCGCAGGACCTGCAGGGCCGCACCGTCGGCACGCCGGCCGGGGGTGCGGCGGCCCGCATGTTCCCGGTGATCGCGGCGCGCACCGGCATCGATGCCGCCAAGGTCGCCTGGACCAATGTGGCGCCCAACCTGCAGGAGCAGCTGCTGCTCAAGGGCCATGTGGATGCCGCGGCCGTGTTCTCCGTCACCAGCTACATGAATCTCGTGGCGCAGGGCATCGATCCCGACAAGGACATCCGCTGGTTCCATTACGGCGACTACGGTGTCGAGCTCTACGGCAACGGCGTGATGGTGTCGCCGCAGCTGCTGCGCGAGCGGCCCGAGGCCGTGGCCGGCCTGGTGCGGGCGATCAATCACGCGGTGCGCGACACCATCGCCGATCCCGACGCCGCCATCGCGGCCCTGGTCAAGCGCGAGCCGCTGCTCAACAAGGATCTGGAGAAGCGCCGTCTGCTTTACACGCTCAAGACCGTCATGCTCACGCCCGAGGTGGCGACGCAGGGCTTGGGCGATATCAGCGATGCCCGCTTCGCCCGCGCCTTCCTGCAGCTCAAGGAGGCCTTCGACCTGCCGCGCGTGCCCACGGCCGCCGAGGTGTTCGACCGCCGCTTTCTGCCGCCCCTGGCCGAGCGCACGGTTGCCAAGCGATGAGCGCCGCCGCCCCCACCGCCATCGACTGCGCCTGGCTGCTGGGCGAGCCCGGTGCCGCGCCCGCGCAGCGCGACCGGCGCATCCACCTCGAAGGCGGGCGCGTGGCCGCCATCGAAGCGCTGCCCGACCCGGTGCCCGGCCGCCGTCGTCTGGCGCTGCCGGCGCTGGCCAATGCGCACGACCACGCGCGCACCGTGCGCAGCGCCACGCTGGGTGCCTTCGGGCAACCGCTCGAAAGCTGGCTGCCCTTCCTGGGTGTGGTGCCGGGCATGGACCCGTACCTGTGCGCCGCGACCTCCTTCGCCCGCTCGCTGCGCAACGGCGTGGTGGACTTGATGGTGCACTACACCCGCGTGCAGGGCGGCCTGCCCTATGTCGACGAGGCGGCGGCCGTGGGCCGGGCCGCACGCGACGTGGGCGTGCGCATCGGCTTCGCGGTGGCCCTGCGCGACCGCCACGGGCTGGGCTATGCCGACGACGCGGCGGTGCTGGCCGCGCTGCGCCCGGCGATCCGCGACGACATCGCCCGCCGGCTGTCGGCGCCCTCCGTGCCGCCTGCGCTGCAGCTCGCGCTGGTGGAGGAGGTGGCGCAGCGCTTCGCCGACGAAGGGCTCGGCGCCCATGCGGACCTGCAGTACGGCCCCACCGGCGTGCAGTGGTGCAGCACGCCGCTGCTCGAAGCCATCGCCCAGGCCTCGGCCGACACCGGCCGCCGCGTGCACATGCACCTGCTGGAGACGCAGTACCAGCGCGCCTGGGCCGATGCCGCACATCCGGGCGGCATCGTGCGCTTCCTGGACGACATCGGCCTGCTCGGCCCGCGGCTCACGCTGGCGCATTGCACCTGGGCGCGGCCGGAGGAACTGGCCCTGATCGCCGAACGCGGCGCGACCATCGCGGTCAACACCAGCTCCAACCTGGGCCTCCAATCAGGCATCGCCCCGCTGGCGCAGATGCTGGCGAGCGGCTGCCGCGTGGCCATGGGGCTGGACGGCATGGCCTTCGACGAGGACGACGACGCCCTGCGCGAAGCACGCCTGGCCTATGCGCTGCACCGCGGCTGGGGCTACGACACCACCATGACGCCGGCCCAGCTCTGGCGCTTCGCCTCGCGCGGGCGCATCGCACCGGGCGAGCGGGTGGACCTCGTGCTGCTCGACTGGGACGCGCTGGACGACGACGCCCTGTTCGACGACGTCGATCCGCTGCACCTGCTGCTCGCCCGGGGCAGCGGCCGGCATGTGCACACCGTCATCGCCGGTGGCCGCACCGTGGTCGAGGCCGGCCGCGTGCTCGGCGTGGACGAGGTCGCCCTGCAGGTCGAGCTGCGGGCGCGCATGCGTGCGGCCCTGGCGGCGGATACTGCCCATGCCGGCTGGCGCCGCACTGTCCAGGCCTTCGCCGAGGACTTGGCCCCCTTCTGCCGCGACGGCCGCTTCCTGGGCGGCTGCTGCTGACCCTTCTCCTTTTTCCAGAATCCCTCTTCATGACCCGCATCCGCATCCAGGCCGCCGGCTTCGACTTCGTCGCCGAGACCCATCCCGACGCGCCGCAGACCGTGGCCGCCTTCCTGCAGCTGCTGCCCTACCGGCAGAAGCTCATCCACGTGCGCTGGAGCGGCGAAGGCTGCTGGGTGCCGCTGGGCGAGTTCCGCCTGACCAACGAGGGCGCGCCCGTGGGCTTCGAGAACCACACCAGCCATCCGTCACGCGGCGATGTGCTGTTCTACCCGGGCGGCTACAGCGAGACCGAGATCATCCTGGCCTACGGCGCCTGCAGCTTCGCCAGCCGCATGGGCACGCTGGCCGGCAACCACTTCCTCACCATCGTCGAAGGCCGCGAGCACCTGCCCGAGCTGGGCCGGCGCGTGCTGTGGGAAGGCGCGCAGGACGTGGTGTTCAGCCTGGGCTGAGCCGCCCCGCAAGCCAGTTGCCCCGCGGCCGGATCGGTGACCCTCAGAGCGTGAAGTCGTAGTCGATCGTGATCGGCGCGTGGTCGCTGAACTTGATCGTCTTGAAGATGTGCTCGCTGCGCGCGAGCTGCGCCATGGCCGGCGTGGCCAGGTGGTAGTCCAGCCGCCAGCCCACGTTCTTGGCATAGGCCTGGCCGCGGTTGCTCCACCATGTGTAGCAGGCGTCGGTGGTGTCGGGCTGCAGGTGGCGATACACGTCCACCAGGCCCGCGCCCTCGGCGCCGGCGTCGAGCAGGCGCGTCATCCAGGCGCGCTCCTCGGGCAGGAAGCCGCTGTTCTTGAGGTTGCCCTTCCAGTTCTTCAGGTCGGCTTCCTTGTGGGCGATGTTGATGTCGCCACACAGGATGAATTCGCGGGTGCGCTTCAGTTCCACCAGGTAGGGCATGAAGCCTTCGAGGAAGCGGAACTTGGCGGCCTGCCGCTCCTCGCCCGAGCTGCCGCTCGGGAAGTAGCAGCTGATGATCGACAGCTTGCGCGCCGGCGTGTCGAAGCGCAGCTCCAGATAGCGGCCCTCGGCGTCGAACTCGGTGTTGCCCCAGCCGATCACGATGTCGGTGGGCTCGTGCTTCGTGTAGATGGCGGTGCCGGCGTAGCCCTTCTTCTCGGCGAAGTGGAAGTGGCCGTTCAGGCCGGCCATTTTTTCGAAGCGGCCCTGCACGTCGCTGGCCTGGACGCGGATCTCCTGCATACAAATACAATCCGGCGCCGCTTCGGCCACCCAGTCGGCGACCCCTTTTGTCGAGGCGGAACGCAGGCCGTTGAGGTTGAGGCTGGTGAGTTTGAACACGTTTCGAGGAATCCGGATGGCAGTGGACGAGAGGCAGCAGCAGCATCAGAACGAGCGCCTGGCGCAGGACTTCGTGGCGTTCGCGATCGAGGCTGGCGTGCTGCGCTTCGGCGAGTTCAAGACCAAGGCCGGGCGCCTCAGCCCCTACTTCTTCAACGCGGGCCTGTTCAACGACGGCGCCCGCATCGCGCGGCTCGCGGAATTCTATGCAGCGCGCCTGATGGACTCCGGCCTGGAGTTCGACATGATCTTCGGCCCCGCCTACAAGGGTATTCCCCTGGGCGCGACCGTTGCGGCCGAGCTGGCGCGCCGCGGCCGCAACGTGCCCTTCGCCTACAACCGCAAGGAAGCCAAGGACCATGGCGAGGGCGGCTCGCTGGTCGGTGCGCCTTTGGTCGGCCGGGTGCTGATCGTGGACGACGTCATGTCCGCCGGCACTGCGGTGCGCGAATCCATTGCCACCATCCGCGCCGCCGGTGCCACGCCGCATGCCGTGGCCATCGCGCTGGACCGCCAGGAACAGGCGACCGAGAACGGCCAGGATGTGCCCCACAGCGCGGTGCAGTACGTGCGCGATCAGCTGGGCATGGCCGTGGTGGCCATCGCCACGCTCGACGACCTGCTGGCCTACCTGGACCAGCGCGCCGGCGCCGACCTGCGCGCCCACCGTGCCAGTGTGCAGGCCTACCGCGAGCGCTACGGTGCCTGATCCGCGCAGCCCCGCCGTCGCGCGGGCGCTGCGCACGCTGGCGGGCCTTGCAACGCTTGCCGTCGGCGGGCTTCCTCCGGCCCAGGTCCAGGCCCAGGCCACCGCAGGCGGCGCGCCGGGCAGCATCTACAGCTGCACCGATGCGGGCGGACGGCGCCTGACCTCCGATCGATTCATCCCCGAATGCGCCGACCGGCTGCAGCTGGAGCTGTCGCCCAGTGGCAGCGTGCGGCGGCGCATCGAACCCGCGCTGTCGCCGCAGCAGCAGGCGGAGCGCGACCAGCGCCGCAAGGACGAGGAACGGGCCGCGGCCCAGCGCAGGGACGAACGCCGGCGCGACCTGGCGCTGCTGGCGCGCTACCCCGATGCGGCGGCGCACGACCGCCGGCGCGCCGAGGCGCTGGCCCAGGCCGAAGCGGAAATCGGCGCCGCGCGCAAGCGGCTGGCCGAGCTGGCGCAGGCGCGCCGCAAGCTGGACGAGGAGCTGGAGTTCTACAGCAAGGACCCGTCCCAGGTCCCTGCGGCGCTGAAGGCACGCCTTGCCGACAACGCAGCGGCCGTCACGCTGCAGGAGCGGCTGCTCCACGAGCAGCAGGGCGAGAAGCAGCGCATCGACGCCCGCTTCGACGAGGAGCGCCAGCGCCTGGACCGGCTCTGGGGCCTCAGCCCCCCAGCCGCGCCTTCAGCAACGCGTTGACCTGGGCCGGGTTGGCCTTGCCCTTGCTCTCCTTCATCACCTGGCCGACCAGGGCGTTGAAGGCCTTTTCCTTGCCGGCGCGGTATTCGGCGATGTTCTTCTCGTTCTTCGCGAGCACGTCGTCCACGATCTTCTCCAGCGCGCCGGTGTCGTTCATCTGTTTGAGGCCCTTGGCCTCGATGAGGGCATCGACCGACTCGCCCTCGCCGCTCCAGAGCGCATCGAACACCTGGCGGGCAGCGTTGTTGGAGATGGTGCCGTCGCCGATGCGGCCGATCAGCTGCGCCAGCTGGGCGGGCTTGACCGGCGCGGCCTCGATGCCGATCTCCTGCGTGTTCAGGCGCTTGGCGATCTCGCCCGACAGCCAGTTGCTGGCCAGCTTGGGCGTGGCGCCCGCGGCCACGGCGGCGTCGAAGTAGGCGGCATGCGCGGGGCTCTGCGTGAGCTGGGTGGCGTCGTAGTCGGTCAGGCCGAAGTCGCGCACGTAGCGCTCGGCCATGGCGCGCGGCAGCTCCGGCATCCGCGCCTTCACCGCATCGACCCAGTCGCGGCCGATCACCAGCGGCGGCAGGTCCGGGTCGGGGAAGTAGCGGTAGTCGGCCGCGTCTTCCTTGGTGCGCATGGCGCGCGTCTCGCCCGTGTCGGGGTCGAACAGCACTGTGGCCTGCTGGATGGCGTGACCGTCCTCGATCTGCTCGATCTGCCAGCGGATCTCGAAGTCGATCGCCTGCTGCATGAAGCGGAAGCTGTTGAGGTTCTTGATCTCGCGGCGCGTGCCCAGCGGCTGGCCCGGTCGGCGCACCGACACGTTGGCGTCGCAGCGGAAGGACCCTTCCTGCATGTTGCCGTCGCAGATGCCGATCCAGGTCACGATCTTGTGCAACTCGCGCGCATAGGCCACGGCCTCGGCGGAGGAGCGGATGTCGGGCTCGGTCACGATTTCCAGCAGCGGCGTGCCGGCGCGGTTGAGGTCGATGCCCGACTGGCCGACGAAGTCCTCGTGCAGCGACTTGCCGGCGTCTTCTTCGAGGTGGGCGCGCACCAGGCGCACGGTCTTGAGTTCCTCGCCCAGCCAGAAGCTGACCGAGCCGCCCTGCACGACCGGAATCTCGTACTGGCTGATCTGGTAGCCCTTGGGCAGGTCGGGGTAGAAGTAGTTCTTGCGCGCGAAGATGCTGCGCGGCGCGATGGTGCTGCCCAGCGCCAGGCCCAGGCGGATGGCGCGCTCGACGGCGCCGCGGTTCATCACCGGCAGCGTGCCGGGCAGGGCCAGGTCCACGGCGCAGGCCTGCGTGTTGGGCTCGGCGCCGAAGGCGGTGGGCGCGCGGCTGAAGATCTTGCTCTGGGTGGAGAGCTGCGCATGCGTCTCGAAGCCGATGACGACTTCATAGCCCTGCACCAGCGGGCCGGTGGGGCGGCCCTCCTGGGCGGCGGCGAAGGTGTTGGTCTCGGTGCTCATCTCAGAAGCCGGTGGGCGTGCGTTGGTGCCAGTCGGTGGCCTGCTGGAAGCGGTGGGCGGCGTTCAGCAGCCGGCCTTCGGCGAAGTAGTTGCCGATCAGCTGCAGGCCCACGGGCATGCCGCCGTCGAAGCCGCAGGGCAGCGAGAGGCCCGGCAGGCCGGCCAGCGAGCCGGGCAGGGTGAAGATGTCGGCCAGGTAGTCGGCCACGGGGTCGTCGCTGTGCGCGCCGATGGCCCAGGCCACGGTGGGCGCGGCGGGGCCGGCGATGACGTCGCAGTCGCGGAAGGCCGCCTGGAAGTCGTCCGCGATCATCCGGCGCACCTTCTGCGCCTGCAGGTAGTAGGCGTCGTAATAGCCGTGCGAGAGCACGTAGGTGCCGATCATGATGCGGCGCTTGACCTCGTCGCCGAAGCCTTCGGCGCGGGTCTTCATGTACATCTCGGCCAGGTCCTTGTACTGGCTGGCGCGGTGGCCGAACTTCACGCCGTCGAAGCGGCTGAGGTTGGAGCTGGCCTCGGCCGCGGCAATGATGTAGTAGACGGGAATGGCCAGCTCGGTGCGCGGCAGGCTCACTTCGACGCGGCGGGCGCCCAGCTTCTCGTACTCGGCCAGGGCGGCCTCGATGGCGGCGCGCACGCCAGGCGCCACGCCCTCGCCCAGGAATTCCTTGGGCACGCCGATGCGCAGGCCGTCGAGCGAGCCGGTCAGCCCCTGCGAGAAGTCCTCGGCCGGGCGGTCCAGCGAGGTGGAGTCGCGGTCGGGGTCGGGCCCGCACATGGCCGACAGCAGCAGGGCGCAGTCCTCGGCCGAGCGGGCCATGGGGCCGGCCTGGTCCAGGCTGGAGGCGAAGGCGATCATGCCGTAGCGGCTGGCGCGGCCGTAGGTGGGCTTGATGCCGGTGATGCCGCAGAAGCTGGCCGGCTGGCGGATCGACCCACCGGTGTCGGTGCCGGTGGCGGCGGGCGCCAGGCCGGCGGCCACGGCCACGGCGCTGCCGCCGGAGGAGCCGCCGGGCACGCGCGCCGTGTCCCAGGGGTTGCGCACGGGCACGGGCTGGTCGGCGCCGACCGCTGGCACCGCCACGTTCTGGTTGGACGAGCCCATGGCGAATTCGTCGCAGCTGAGCTTGCCCAGCGTGACCATGCCGGCCTCGCCCAGCTTGCGCACCACGGTGGCGTCGAAGGGCGACTGGTAGCCGGCCAGCATGCGCGAACCCGCGGTGCTGGGCCAGCCGGTGGTCACGAAGATGTCCTTGTGGGCGACGGGCACGCCGGCCAGCGGGCCGGCGCTGCCGGCCGCGATGGCTGCGTCGGCGGCGCGGGCCTGGGCGAGCGTCGCGTCTTCATCGACGGCCACGAAGGCGCCCAGGTCCTGCCGGGCGGCCATGCGGCCCAGGAAGTGCTGGGCGGTCTCCACGGCAGAGACTTCGCGGGCGGCCAGGGCGCGGGCCAGGTCGGCCACACCACGTTGGTGCAGGTCGGGCGCGCTCATTCGATCACCTTCGGCACGAGGAACAGGCCGTTCTCGACGGCGGGGGCGCTCTTCTGGTTGGCCTCGCGCTGGTTGGGCTCGGTGGCCGCGTCGTCGCGCAGGCGAAGGACGATGTCCTCGATGGCGGAGACGGGGTGCGACAGCGGCTCGACCCCGGTGGTGTCCACGGCGCGCATGCGCTCGACGAGGTCGAAGAAACCATTGATCTGGCCGCGCAGGCGTTCGCTTTCTTCGGGCGCCAGCGCCAGCCGCGCCAGCGACGCGATGCGCGCGGTATCGGTGGTGGAGAGAGACATCGGAAAAACCCAGAGAGCAGGCGCCCCGTTTGCATGCAGAAGGGCCTGCAAGTAGGGAAAGCGCCAGGGGGAATCGGGTATTATCCCGCCTTTGCCGCAACTGCCGCCAATGTGCCGGCACGGCCGCCACGGCGAGCGGCAAAGCCACCCAACTCCTCCCTTTTTCTCTCTTCACCTCAGGGGCGACGCCGGTCCGAAGCGCCCGCCGTGCCCCTCCGCAAGGACATCGCCCATGTTTGGAGCATTCCGTCGGTATTTCTCGACCGACCTCGCGATCGACCTCGGCACCGCCAACACCCTGATCTTCGCCCGCAACAAGGGCATCGTGCTGGACGAGCCCTCGGTCGTCGCCATCCGCCACGAGGGCGGTCCGCACGGCAAGAAGGTCATCCAGGCCGTGGGCGCCGAGGCCAAGGCCATGCTGGGCAAGGTGCCCGGCAACATCGAGGCCATCCGCCCGATGAAGGACGGCGTGATCGCCGACTTCGTGATCACCGAGCAGATGATCAAGCAGTTCATCAAGATGGTGCATCCGCGCACGCTGCTCACGCCCAGCCCGCGCATCATCATCTGCGTGCCCTGCGGCTCGACCCAGGTCGAGCGCCGCGCCATCAAGGACGCGGCCGAGGCCGCCGGCGCCACCTCGGTCTACCTGATCGAGGAGCCCATGGCCGCCGCCATCGGCGCCGGCCTGCCGGTGTCCGAGGCCTCGGGCTCCATGGTGGTCGACATCGGCGGCGGCACCACCGAGGTGGGCGTGATCTCGCTGGGCGGCATGGTCTACAAGGGCTCCGTGCGCGTGGGCGGCGACCGCTTCGACGACGCCATCATCAACTACATCCGCCGCAACTACGGAATGCTGATCGGCGAGCCCACGGCCGAGACCATCAAGAAGAACATCGGCTCGGCCTTCCCCGGCTCCGAGGTCAAGGAGATGGAGGTCAAGGGCCGCAACCTCTCCGAAGGCGTGCCGCGCAGCTTCACCATCAGCTCCAACGAGGTGCTGGAGGCCCTGACCGATCCGCTCAACAACATCGTTTCGGCCGTCAAGAACGCGCTGGAGCAGACGCCGCCCGAGCTGGGCGCCGACATCGCCGAGCGCGGCATGATGCTGACCGGCGGTGGCGCGCTGCTGCGCGACCTCGACCGTCTGCTGGCCGAGGAAACCGGCCTGCCCGTGCTGGTGGCCGAAGACCCGCTGACCTGCGTGGTGCGCGGCTGCGGCATCGCCCTGGAGCGCATGGACCGCCTGGGTAGCATCTTCACCAGCGAGTAAGCCAGGACTGTGTTCGCAGGCCGGCCCGGTTGCACGGGCCGGCCTTTTTGCCATATAGACGCCCAGCCATTCCGCAAGGTCCGACCCCATGCCGCTCGGCACGCTCGACCGCTCCGCGCCGCCCCTGTTCAACCAGGGGCCGTCCGCGCTGTCGCGCTTCGTCTTCTGCAGCGCGCTGGCCGTCTTCCTGATGGTGGCCGATGCCCGCTTCGACGTGGTGGCGCCGGTGCGCACGGCACTCGGCACGCTGCTGTTCCCGCTGCAGTGGGCGGTGCTCAAGCCGGTGCAGTGGGTGTCGGCTACCAACCGGCAGTTCGAGGACCTGGCCACCGCCCAGCGCAACGAGGCGGAGGCCCGGCGCCGGCTGGTGCTGCAGTCCGAGCGCGCCAGCCAGGCCGACGCACTGGCGCGCGAGAACGCGCGCCTGCGCACGCTGCTGGAGTTGCGGCAGAACGCACCCACCCCCGGCCGCGCCGCCGAGGTGCTGTACGACGCCGCCGACCCGTACACCCGCAAGGTCGTCATCGACCAGGGCCAGGTGCATGGCATCGCCGCGGGCTCGCCGGTGATCGACGAGCAGGGCGTGCTGGGCCAGGTGACGCGGGTGATGGCCTTTTCGAGTGAGGTGACCCTGGTGATCGACCGCGACCTGTCCATCCCCGTGCAGAACACGCGCACGGGTGCGCGCAGCGTGGCCTTCGGCGATGCCGGTCCGCACAGCGCGGGCATGGAGCTGCGCTTCACCGCCGCCAACGCCGACGTGCGCGAGGGCGACCTGCTCTCCACCAGCGGCGTGGACGGTGTCTACCCCGCGGGCCTGCCGGTGGCGCGCGTGGACCGCATCGACCGCCGGGCCGACACCGCCTTCGCGCGCATCCACTGCGTACCGCTGGCCCGCGTCGGCGCGGCGCGCTACGTGATGGTGCTCACGCCCGTGGGCGAGGCGCCGCCCGTGGTCCGGCCCAGCCCTGCGGCCGCGACGGGCGACGCGCGCAAGTCCGACCGGCCGGGCCGCAGGAACGACACGCCCGCCTCCACCATGCCCGCTCCGGCCAGTCGGCCCGGTACGCCGGCAGCGTCCCCCGCGCCAACGGCGCCGGCGACCTCTGCGGCACCCCGGGCCGCCGCGCCGGCACCGGCGCCCGCCCAGGCGCCGCGCGCTTCGACGAGCCGCCCACCGGCGGCAGGAGGCGCCGCGCCATGATCATGCGCCCCGGCCAGGAGCAGCTGCTGCTGCCCGTGCGGCCGCTCTTCATCTGGGGCAGCCTGTTCGTCGCGCTGCTGTTGAACATGCTGCCCCTGGGCCGCCTGCCCTGGATGCCGGACCTGCTGGCCGTGGTGCTGGTGTTCTGGGGTGTGCACCAGCCCGCCCGCATCGGGCTGGGCGCGGCCTTCTTCTTTGGCCTGGCCATGGACGTGCACGAGTCCTCGCTGCTGGGCCAGCACGCGCTGTCCTATGCCACGTTGAGCTTCTTCGCCATCACCATCCACCGGCGCCTGCTCTGGTACCGGCTCTCGGCCCAGGCGCTGCAGCTGGTGCCGCTCTTCGCGCTGTCGCGGTTGATCGAGCTGGGCATCCGGCTGGTCGGCGGCGGCATCTTCCCGGGCTGGATCACCCTGCTGGGCGCCGCCCTCGAGGCGATGCTGTGGCCGGTGGTCACCTGGCTGCTGCTGATCCCGCAGCGCCGGCCGCCCGAGCAGGACGAGAACCGCCCTCTGTGAGTGCGGGTCTTGCTATGCATGCCCTCGCTGGCGCCCTAAGCTTCGCGCGCCCGTCCGCCCTGCGCCTGCCATGACCGAGATCCGCAACGTCGCCGCCGACCTCGCGCGCTTCAAGCGCCGCGTGCTGGTGATCGCGCTGGTGGTGCTGACGGCCTTTGTATTGCTGGGCCTGCGCCTGTTCCATCTGCAGGTCACGCGCCACGAGGAACTGGCCGAGCGCGCCGAGAGCAACCGCACGGCCGTGGTGCCGGTGGTGCCCAACCGCGGGCTGATCCTGGACCGCAACGGTGTGATCCTGGCCTCCAACTACTCGGCCTACACGCTGGAGATCACGCCCTCCAAGGCGGGCGACCTGGAGCAGACCATCGACGAACTGGCCCAGATCGTCGAGATCCAGCCGCGCGACCGCCGTCGTTTCAAGCGCCTGCGCGAGGACTCGCGCAGCTTCGACTCCATTCCCATCCGCACTCGCCTCACCGACGAGGAGGTCGCCCGCTTCGCGGCCCAGCGCTACCGCTTCCCTGGCGTGGAGATCAAGGCGCGGCTCTTCCGCAGCTACCCGATGGGCGAGCTGGCCAGCCATGTGCTGGGCTACATCGGCCGCATCAACCAGCGCGAGAAGGCAGCCATGGAGGACTGGCCCGAAGAGGACCAGGCCAACTACAAAGGCACCGACTACATCGGCAAGCTGGGCATCGAGCAGAGCTACGAGAAGGTGCTGCACGGGCAGACGGGCGTCGAGCAGATGGAGACCTCGGCCGGCGGCCGCGCGGTGCGACGGCTGGCCAGCCATCCGGCCACGCCTGGCAATACCGTCATGCTGTCGCTGGACATCAAGCTGCAGAAGCTGGTGGAGGACATGTTCGGCGACCGCCGCGGCGCGCTGGTGGCGCTCGATCCGCGCAACGGCGAGGTGCTGGCCTTCGTCAGCAAGCCGACCTTCAACCCGAATCTCTTCGTCGAGGGCATCGACAGCGAAAGCTGGGCCGCGCTCAACGAGTCCATCGACAAGCCGCTGCTCAACCGCGCCCTGCGCGGCACCTACCCGCCCGGCTCCACCTACAAGCCCTTCATGGCACTGGGCGCGCTCGAGCTGGGCAAGCGCTCGCCCACGCTGGTGATCAACGACCCCGGCTACTACACCTATGGCGGCCACACCTTCCGCAGCCACGAGGGCGGCCTGGGCGGCGTGGACATGGTGCGGGCCCTCCAGTTCTCCAGCAACACCTACTTCTATTCGCTGGCGGTGGACATGGGCGTGGACACCATCCACGACTTCATGAAGCCGCTGGGCTTCGGCCAGATCACCGGTATCGACCTGCCCGGCGAGGTGCGCGGCGTGCTGCCCAGCACCGAGTGGAAGCGCAGCGTCAACAAGCGGCCGGAGGCCCGGCGCTGGTACTCGGGCGAGACGGTGTCGCTGGGCATCGGCCAGGGCTACAACAACTTCACCATGCTGCAGCTGGCCTCGGCCGAGGCGACGCTCGCCAACGGCGGAACCAAGTTCCGGCCGCATGTGGTCAAGGCCATCAAGAACACCGTGACCGGGCAGGTGCAGGAAGAGATCCAGCCGCCGGGCGAGAACCTCGGCTTCAAGGCGAAGAACATCGACATCGTGCGGGCGGGCCTGGTGGCGGTGAACAAGGCCGGCACGGGCACGCGCATCTTTGCCGGCGCGCCCTACACCTCGGCCGGCAAGACCGGCACCGCCCAGGCGGTGAGCCTGGGCCAGAACGTCAAGTACAACGCCAAGGCGCTGGAGGAGCACCAGCGCGACCACTCGCTGTTCGCCGCCTTCGCGCCGGCCGAGAACCCGCGCATCGCGCTCGCCGTGATCGTGGAGAACGCCGGCTTCGGTGCCGCCGCGGCGGCGCCCATCGTGCGGCGGGTGTTCGACTACTGGCTGCTGGGCCAGTACCCCAACGAGCAGGACATGGCCGCGGTGCGCGCGGGCAAGGCGGCCGCACCCATCGGGCAGCCGCTGCCGGCGACAGAGGTGGCGCTGCCGCCCTCGGCCGCGTCGGCCGCCACGGCGCCCTGAGCGCGGCGCCTTCGACGCAGCAGGGCGTTCCTGGCGCGCGCCCTCGGTGCCATGTCGGCGTCTTCAGCCGTGGTGGGCATCGACGCGCGGGCGCGACCGCCCACCCCTGTCAACCAACGCTTACCGCAGGAACGCGTCGTAGGCCGTCTTGCAGATGAGCGCGCTCACCACGACGATGAAGGCGCCGCGCACGAAGCCGGCCCCATGCCGAAGCGCGAGCCGCGTGCCGATCAGGCTGCCGCTGATGTTGGCCACGGCCATCGCCAGCCCGAGCGTCCAGATCACATGCCCCTTGAGCCCGAAGAGCAGCAGCGCACCGAAGTTGGTCATGATGTTGATGACCTTGGCGCTGGCCGACGCATGCAGGAAGTCGTGGCCCAGCCAACGCACGAACAGGAAGATCAGGAAGCTGCCTGTGCCCGGCCCGAAGATGCCGTCGTAGAAGCCCAGCAGCAGGCCGACTGCACCGGTGGCGGCCAGTTCGGCCTTGCCCGCGAAGCGCGGCTGGTGCGTGAGGCCCAGGTCTTTGCGCGCCAGGGTGTAGAGCAACAGCGCCCCCAGCACCACCGGCAGCGCCTTGCGCAGCGCATCGGTCGGCACCCAGGTGACCACCCAGGCACCCGTGAGCGAACCGCCGAAGGCCAGCACCGCCGCCACCGACAGCGAGCGCCAGGGCAGGCGCACGCGCCGCAGGTACTGCGCGGCCGAGGCGGCCGTGCCCCAGACCGAGGCGCTCTTGTTGGTGCCCAGCAGCGTGGCACCGGCGGTGTCGGGAAAGGCGGCGAACAGCGCTGGCACCAGCACCAGCCCGCCGCCGCCGACGATCGCGTCCATGAATCCCGCCGTCAGCGAGGCCAATGCCATCCATGCCCATTCCATAGGGGCAGGATTGTCGCAGCGGAAACGCTCCTGTTTTGGGAGCGGCAGAGCGGCCGTTATGTAGCGCTCTCGGCAGGATGTGGGCAGGTCCGCTCGGGTGATGGGCAAAAAAAAGCGCCGACTGAGCGGCGCTTTGAAAGTTGTCTGGCTTCTCGTCGGACGGAGGCCTTTGGGAATCTCATGAATTTTGATTTTTCTGGATTTGTCTCCTCAGACCCTCGCGCATCAGCAGGGCGGCGCCTGCTGCGAGTGGCAGGACTTTAGGTCCTGCACCGCGGTAGTGCATTGGGACTAACCCGTGGCCCGGATTCGGGCAGCGTGCGGGCATCGGGCACGCCGCCCAGGCGCCCGCATCCCGTCGGCGCGCATGGGCGGATGCGCGGCTAGATCTCGATCTTGGAGCCCAGCTCCACCACCGCGTTGTTCGGCAGGCTCATGAAGTCGGCCACGCCGCTGGCGTTGTGGTGCATCTGCGCGAACAGCTTCTCGCGCCAGGGTGCCATGCCGCTGCCCAGCGTCGGGATCACGGTGTCGCGCGAGATGAAGTAGCTGGTGGTCATCGGCTCCAGCTGGCAGCCGCGCAGCTTGGCCTGCTCCAGCGCGCGGGGCAGGTCGATGTCGTTCTTGAAGCCGTAGTGGATGGTGATCTGCCAGCAGTGGTGGCCCAGCGGCTCCATCTCGACCCGGCGCTCCATCGGGATCCAGGGCACCTCATGGTTGCGCACCGTGACGAACAGGTTCTGCTCGTGCAGCACCTTGTTGTGCTTGAGGTTGTGCAGCAGCGCGGTAGGCACCACGCCGGCCTCGGCGGTGAGGAAGACGGCCGTGCCCTCGACGCGCGCCGGCGGGCTGACGAACACCGCCTCCAGGAAGCTGCGCAGGTCGATGGCGTCGGCGCGCTGGACGTCGGCCATCAGGCTGCGTCCGCGCTTCCAGGTGATCATCAGCGTGAACACGCCGATGCCGATCATGACCGTGAACCAGCCGCCCTGCGGCAGCTTGAGCAGGTTGGAGGCGAAGAAGGCGAAGTCGATGACGAAGAAGATGGCCGTCGCGCCCAGGCACAGCAGCAGCGGCAGCTTCCACGCATAGCGGATCACGAAGAAGGTGAGCATCGTCGTGATCAGCATGTCGGTGGTCACGGCGATGCCGTAGGCCGCGGCAAGGTTGCTGGAGCTGCGGAACATCACCACTGCCAGCACGATGGCCACGAACAGCGACCAGTTGATGAAGGGGATGTAGATCTGCCCGGCCGAGCGCGCGCTGGTGTGCTCGATGCGCAGCCGCGGCAGGTAGCCCAGCTGGATCACCTGCCGCGTGACGCTGAAGGCGCCCGTCAGCATGGCCTGCGAGGCGATCACTGTGGCGGCCGTGGCCAGCAGCACGACGGGCACTACCGCCCACTCGGGCGCCATCAGGAAGAAGGGGTTCTTCACCGCCGCCGGATTGCCCAGCAGCAAGGCGCCCTGGCCGAAGTAGTTGAGCACCAGGGCCGGCATCACCACCGAGAACCAGGCGATGCGGATCGGGCCCTTGCCGAAGTGGCCCATGTCCGCATACAGCGCCTCGGCCCCGGTCACGCACAGCACCGTCGCGCCCAGGATGATGAAGCTGGTGCCCGGGTTGTCCCAGATGAAGCGCAGCATGTAGTGCGGGCTGACGGCCTTGAGGATCTCGGGGTGCGTCAGGATCTGCGCCACGCCCAGCAGTGCCAGCACGCCGAACCAGGTGAGCGTGATCGGTCCGAAGAAACGGCCGATGCCGGCCGTGCCGCGCTTCTGCACCGCGAACAGGCAGAACAGCACCACCAGCGTGATCGGGATGACGTAGCCGGTAAAGTGCGGTGACACCACTTCCAGGCCTTCGACCGCGGAGAGCACCGAGATGGCCGGCGTGATCACGCCGTCGCCATAGAAGAGGGCGGTGCCGAAGATGCCCAGTGCCAGCATGCCGTTGCGCAGGCGCGGCTTGTCGGCCACCGCCCGCGAGGCCAGTGCCAGCATGGCCACCAGGCCGCCTTCGCCCTCGTTGTCGGCCCGCAGCACCAGCACCACGTACTTCAGCGAAACGATGATGGTCATCGTCCAGAAGATCATCGAGAGCATGCCGTACACGTTCTCGATGGTGAACGGCACGTGGCCGTGGCCGAAGATTTCCTTGATGGCGTACAGCACGCTCGTGCCGATGTCGCCATAGACGATGCCGATGGCGCCGAGCACGAGCGCCGGCATGGAAGACTTGGAGGCAGACACGAAGTGGCGAGGAAAGGGCTGGGCCGCGCCTCACCCCGCCGGCGGCCTGGCGGCGCCGGGGAGCCAAGCTCCGCCCTCGTTTTTCCGTTGCTGTGGAAGTGTGGATTGTGCGCGCCGCCCATGTCGCCGCAAGCCCGCGCGGGCGTCGGCCGGGCGGCGCCGGATCACTCGTAGACCTCGGCCTCGGGGTTGGTGGCCTCGAGTTCGTAGGAGGCGGCGACCATGGCCAGCCGACCGATCACGCCGTACATGTAGAAGCGGTTGGGCGCGCTGGCGCCCGGCTTGGCGCCCGGCTGGGGCAGGTGGCCGCTCTGCGAGAAGGCCAGCGGCACGAAGCTCGCGCCCGGCAGGGCCAGGCTCTCGTCCGGGCCGCGGTCGGGGTGGACGCGGTAGAAGCCGCCCACGACGTAGCGGTCCATCATGTAGACCACCGGCTCCGCCATGCCGTCGTGCACGCGCTCGCGCGTGAGCACGCCTTCCTGCACGACCACGTCGGTCGGGCCGGCGTCGTCGGTGGTGGCGCCGGCCATGGCCTTCTGGCGCGGCTTCTTGGTCAGGGCCTCGAGTTCCTTGACATCGCGGATGGTCGAGATCGGCAGCGTGCTGGCGCCGTTCTCGCTCTTGACGATGACGAAGGGCTTCTCGTTGATGCCGTATTCCTTGTACTTGCGGCGCACCTTGGTCAGCACCTGGTCGACCGCCGCCGTCAGGCCCTCGACGCCCTTGCCGCGGGCCAGGTCCACGCCCTCGGCGCGGCCATAGATCGACTGGATCAGCCAGGGATCGATGCCCAGCAGCTTGCCGAAGCGCTTGGAGACTTCCTCGTAGCTGTGGAAGTGGTTGCTCTTGCGCCGCACCGACCAGCCGGCATGCAGCGGCGGCAGCAGGTACTGCTCATGCAGGTCCTCCAGAATGCCGGGCGTGCCGGCGGCCAGGTCGGTGTTGAGCAGGATGGTGCAGGGGTCGAAGTTCTTCAGGCCCAGGCGGCGCTTGCTGCGCACCACCGGCTCCAGGCAGACGGTGCTGCCGTCGGGCAGCTCCACCTTCTTGGGCGACTTGATGGCCGGGTCGATGGAGCCGACGCGCACGTTCAACCCGGCCATCTGGAAGATGCGCACCAGCTGGGCCACGTTGGCCATGTACGAGGTGTTGCGGCCGCGGTTCTCGGGGATGACCAGCAGGTTGCGGGCCTCGGGGCAGATCTTCTCGATCGCGGCCTGGGCAGCCTGCACCGCCAGCGGCAGCATCTCGGTGGTCAGGTAGTTCCAGCCGCCAGGGAAGAAGTTGGCGTCCACCGGCGCCAGCTTGAAGCCGGCGTTGCGCACGTCCACCGCTGTGTAGAAGGGTGGGGTGTGCTCCATCCACTCGAGCCGGAACCAGCGCTCGATGGCAGGCATGCTGTCGAGGATGCGCTGCTCAAGTTCGTTGATCGGGCCGGTCAGGGCGGTGACGAGATGCGGAACCATGCGGCTGCCTTGTTATGCGGGTTTGCGGCCAGAGGCGGACCGGCGATTGTAGGCAGCCGGCCTGACCGCTCCCATGACAGCGCAGCGGCCTCTTGCTGGTACGCAGCCGGGTCAGCGGCGGATCTCGCCCTGCCCCAGAACGATGTACTTCAGCGAGGTCAGCCCCTCGATGCCCACCGGGCCGCGGGCGTGGAACTTGTCCGTGCTGATGCCGATTTCGGCGCCCAGCCCGTATTCGAAGCCATCCGCGAAGCGCGTGCTCGCATTCACCATCACGCTGGCCGAGTCGACCTCGCGCAGGAAGCGCTGGGCATGGCTGTGGTCGTTGGTGACGATGGCGTCGGTGTGGTGGCTGGAATAGCGGTTGATATGGTCGATGGCCTCGTCCACACCGTCCACCAACTTGATGCTGATGATCGGCGCCAGGTATTCCTCGAACCAGTCCTGCTCGGTGGCCGGCACCACGCGGGGCTGGCCGGCCAGCAGGGCTGCAGCCTCGGCGTCGCAGCGCATCTCCACGCCCTTGGCGGCGAAGACGGCGCCGATGCGCGGCAGGAAGGCCGGCGCGATGGCCCGCGCCACCAACAGGCCCTCGGTCGCGTTGCAGGGGCTGTACTTCTGCGTCTTGGCGTTGTCGACCAGGGTGACGGCCATGTCCAGATCGGCGCTGGCATCGACGAAAGTGTGGCAGTTGCCGTCGAGGTGCTTGATGACCGGCACCTTGGCCTCGCGGCTGATGCGCTCGATCAGGCCCTTGCCGCCGCGCGGGATGATCACGTCCACGTACTCGGGCATGGCCACCAGGCGGCCGACGGCGTCGCGGTCGGTGGTGGGCACCAGCTGGACGGCGTCCTCGGGAAGGCCGGCGTCCAGCAGCGCGGCGCGCACCAGGGCCGCCAGGGCCTTGTTGGAGTCGATGGCCTCCGAGCCGCCGCGCAGGATGGCAGCGTTACCGCTCTTGATCGCCAGGCTGGCCGCCTCGATGGTCACGTTGGGCCGGCTCTCGTAGATCATGCCGAACACGCCGATGGGCACCCGCATCTGGCCCACGCGGATGCCGCTCGGCTGCTGCTTCATGCCGATGATCTCGCCGATCACGTCGGGCATGGCGGCCAGCTGCTCGCAGCCTTCGGCGCAGGTGGCGATGACCTTGGGCGTGAGCTTGAGGCGGTCCACCATCGGCTCGGCCAGACCGGCGGCGCGGGCGCGCTCCAGGTCGCGGGCGTTGTGCTCGGCCAGTGGCTCCACGCTCGCCCGCAGCCGTTCGGCCAGGCTGCGCAGCGCACGGGCCTTGGCCGCGGCGCTGGCCTTGGCCATCTGCGCCGACGCCGCGCGCGCCTGGGCGCCCAGCGTGTTCATCAGTTCGAGGGTGGAGATGGCGTTCATGGACGCGATTTTCTCACCGGGCCCGTGCCCGGGGCGAGGCGAGGGGATCGCGGCTGCTTCGGCCGAAGCTTGTGGAGGCCAACCGCCCTCGCACCGTTCGGGCTGAGCCTGTCGGAGCCCGGCCCGAACGCCCAGCCTCTCAATCCGCCTGCTGCAGCAGCGACCAGACCCGCACCGGCGTCAGCGGCATCTGCAGACGGGGTGCGAGCGCGCCGCGCCTGTTGCGCGCGAGCGCATCCGCCACCGCGTTCACCACCGCCGGCGTGGCGCCGATGGTGCCCAGCTCGCCCACGCCCTTCACGCCCAGCGGGTTGTTCTTGCAGGGCACCGACTCGTCCATCTCGGTGCGGAAGTCGGGCGCCGTGCCGGCCACCGGCAGGGCGTAGTCCATCAGGCTGCCCGTGACCAACTGGCCGGTGGCGTCGTCGTAGACCACCTGCTCCAGCAGCGCCTGGCCGATGCCCTGCACGGCGCCGCCGTCGAGCTGGCCGCGCACGATCATCGGATTGACCACGCGGCCGACGTCGTTCATCGAGGCATAGGCCACCACCGCCACGTCGCCGGTCTGCGGATCGACCTCGACCTCGCAGACATGGCAGCCGTTCGGCCAGGTGGGGCCGTCCACCTTGCTGGTCGAGTCGACGAAGATCCGGCCCTCGGCCTGCCGGCCGGCCAGTTCGAACAGGCCGATGCCCAGGTCGGTGCCGCGCACGGTGAAGCGGCCCTGGCCGTAGTCGATGTCGGCGGCCGCCGCCTCCAGCGCCTCGGCCGCCAGCTCGCGACCGCGGGCCAAGGTGCGGTCGGCGCCGGTGCGCATGGCCGAGCCGCCGGTGAACAGCGAGCGCGAACCCGCGCTGCCGAAGCCATTGCCGCGGTCGGTGTCGCCCAGCACCACGCGCACCTGCTCGATAGGCACACCGAAGGCGTCCACCACCAGCTGCGCCAGCGTGGTGGCGATGCCCTGGCCCATGGCGTTGACGGCCGAATAGACCTCGATCACGCCGTCGGCCTGCACGTCCACCGTCACGCGTTCCTCGAACACGTTGCCGCCCGTCCATTCGAGGAAGGTGGCGATCCCCAGGCCGCGCCACAGCCCGCGCGCGGCCGACTCCGCGGCGCGGGCGTCGAAGCCGTCCCAGTCGGCGAAGGCCAGGCCGCGGTCCATCATGTGCTCGAAGGCGCCGGTGTCGTAGGTCTGGCGCATCGGGTTGGTGTAGGGCATCTGCTCCGGGCGGATGAAGTTGCGCCGGCGCAGCACCACGCGGTCGATGCCCGTCTGCCGCGCCGCCTCGTCCATCAGCCGCTCGATGAGGAAGATGGCCTCGGGCCGGCCGGCGCCGCGGTAGGCGCCGGTGGGCGACTGGTTGGTCATCACCGCGCGGAAGTGGAAGTCGATGACCGGGATGTCGTAGACGCTCGTCTGCACCCAGGGGCCGATCAGCAGCTGGATGGCCACGCCCGTGCCCGTCGGGTAGGCGCCCACGTTGGCGTCGCTGTGCACGCGCAGGGCAAGCACGCGGCCGTTGGCGTCCAGGGCCATGGCGGCGCGGGCGCGCACGTCGCGGCCGTGGGTGGTGGTGAGGAATTCCTCGGAGCGCTCGCCGGTCCACTTGACGCCGCGGCCGAGTGCCTTGGCAGCGAAGGCCACCACCGCGTCCTCAGGGTACAGGCCGGTCTTCATGCCGAAGCCGCCCCCCACGTCGCTCACTCGCACGCGGATCTGCTCGGCCGGCAGCCCGAGCACCGTCGCCAGCGTGCCGCGCACGCCGGTGGGCATCTGGGTGCTCATCTGCAGGCTGAGGCGGCCGTCCTGGGCGTCGACCTCGGCCAGCACGGCGCGCGGCTCCAGCGTGACGGCGGCGACGCGCTGGTTGTCGACGGTGAGTTCGACGACGTGCGCAGCCTGGGCGAAGGCGCGGGCCGTGGCCTCCGCATCGCCGTGGCGCATCTCGGCGCTGATGTTGTCGGGGGCCGCGTCGCACAGGGCCGGCGCGCCTTCGGCCAGCGCGGCATCGAGGGTGGGGATGGCAGGCAGGTCTTCGTAGTCGACCCACACGGCCTCGGCGGCATCCTTGGCGGCTTGCAGCGAAGTGGCGACCACGGCCACCACCGGCTCGCCGACGAATCGCACCACGTCGTGCGCCAGCGGCAGCCGTGCCGCGGTCACGCCGGGCGAGCCGTCGGCGCGCACGAAGCCGGCCACGCCGGGGATGGGCTGAACGCCCTGGGCCACCAGGTCGGCGCCGGTGTAGACGGCCAGCACGCTCGGCATTGCCCGCGCGGCGTCGGCGTCGATGCTGCGGATGCGCGCATGCGGATGGGGTGAGCGCTGGAAGGCCAGCGCGGCGCAGTCCGGCGTCAGGATGTCGTCGGTGTAGCGGCCGCGGCCGGCGAGCAGGGCTTCATCTTCCAGCCGGCGCACGGCCTGGCCGCTGCCGAAGCGGCCGGCGGAAGGGGCGGGGGTCGAAGCGGCGGAATGCACTTTGTCCAGCATGGGTGTCTCCGTGGAGGGAAAAGGTGTTGCACGTACCGCCGCCCGTTTTACCCAGTTCATCGTTGGCACGCTTGCGGTGCGGGCCATGGCCATCGGGCGGCCGGACGGCGCTGGCGCCATGCAAGCGCCGCGCCGCCCTGTCCTGTAGGTCGGGCTATTTGCGCGCGTCGCGCAGTTCGCGCCGCAGGATCTTGCCCACGGGCGTCTTGGGAAGGTCGGTGCGGAACTCGATGATCTTGGGCCGCTTGTAGCCGGTCAGGTTGTCGTGGCAGAAGCTGCGCACCTGCTCCTCGGTAAGCGCCGGATCCTTCCTGACGATCACCAGCTTGACGGCCTCGCCGGTCTTGTCGTCGGGCACGCCGACCACCGCGCACTCGAGCACGCCGGGCAGGGTGGCGACGACGTCTTCGACCTCGTTGGGGTACACGTTGAAGCCGCTGACCAGCACCATGTCCTTCTTGCGGTCCACGATCCTGGTGTAGCCGCGCTCGTCCATCACGCCCAGGTCGCCGGTCTTGAACCAGCCGTCCGCGGTCATGACCTTGGCCGTCTCGTCCGGGCGCTGCCAGTAGCCGGCCATCACCTGCGGGCCGCGCAATGCGATCTCGCCCACCTGACCCAGCGGCACCGGCTGGCCGGCATCGTCCAGCAACGTGATCTCGGTGCTGGGCAGCGGCACGCCGATGGTGCCGCTGTATTCCTGGCTGGTGGTCGGGTTGCAGGTGGCCGAGGGCGAGGTCTCGGACAGGCCGTAGCCCTCGCAGATCGGGCAGCCGGTCTTGTCCAGCCACAGCTTGGCCACCGCGCTTTGCACCGCCATGCCGCCGCCCACCGAGATCTTGAGGTGGCTCCAGTCGACGGTGTTGAAGTCCGGATGGTTGGCCAGGCCGTTGAACAGCGTGTTGACCGCCGGGAAGCTGTGGATGCGGTGTTTGGACAGATCCTTGAGCGTGGCCGCCAGGTCGCGCGGATTGGGGATGAGGATCAGCAGGCCGCCCGTGCGCATTGACAGCATCATGCCGACCGTGAAGGCGAAGATGTGATACAGCGGCAGCGCGCACACGGTGGTGGGCTGCTCGCCCTGCGGCACGCGCTGCATCACGGGGCTGTTCCAGGCCTCCGACTGCAGCACGTTGGCGATCACGTTGCGGTGCAGGAGCACCGCGCCCTTGCTCACGCCGGTGGTGCCGCCGGTGTACTGCAGCACCGCCACGTCGTCGCCGCCGATGGCCGGCGCCTGCAGGCCGCGGCGGCGGCCCTGCGACAGTGCGTCATTGAAGCGCACCGAGCCCGGCAGGCTGAAGGCCGGCACCAGCTTCTTCACGTTGCGCACCACGTAGTTGACGATGGCGCCCTTGAGCAAGCCGAGCCGGTCGCCCATGGAGGCCAGCACCACATGCTTGACCATCGAATTCGCGATGCACTTCTGCAGCGTATTCGCGAAGTTCTCCATGATCACGATGGCCTTGGCGCCGCTGTCCTTGAGCTGGTGCTCCAGTTCGCGCGCCGTGTACAGCGGATTCACGTTCACCAGGATCAGGCCTGCGCGCAGGATGGCCGCCACGGCGATGGGGTACTGCGGGCAGTTGGGCATCATCACCGCCACGCGGTCGCCCTTGGCCAGGCCCAGTCCCTGCAGGTAGCCGGCGAAGGACTGGCTGGCGCGGTCCACCTCGCCATAGCTCACCAGCTTGCCCATGAAGCTGTACGCGGGGCGGTCCGCATAGCGGCTGAAGCTCTCGTCCATCAGCGCCACCAGCGAGGCGTACTGCGCGGGGTCGATGTCGGCAGGCACGCCCGGCGGATAGCTGCTGAGCCAGGGGCGGTCGGTCATGTGCGAAGTCTCCAGTGTCCTGAATGAAAAGCGGCCGCTGCTGCGGCGGCGGCCGGGGCTCTTGAAATCGTAGCAAAGCGGCGGTGGCGGCCGCGCCGCCGCCCGGGACGTGGCAGGGGCTTACTCGACCGCCTTCATCATGTCCTCGACCACCTTCTTGGCGTCGCCGAAGACCATCATGGTCTTGTCCATGTAGAAGAGCTCGTTGTCCAGGCCCGCATAGCCGGCTGCCATCGAGCGTTTGTTCACAATCACCGTCTTGGCCTTGTAGGCTTCCAGGATCGGCATGCCGTAGATCGGGCTGCCCTTGGTGTGCGCGGCCGGGTTCACCACGTCGTTGGCGCCCAGGATGATGGCCACGTCGGCCTGGCCGAACTCGCTGTTGATGTCCTCCATCTCGAAGACCTGGTCGTACGGCACCTCGGCCTCGGCCAGCAGCACGTTCATGTGGCCGGGCATGCGGCCGGCCACCGGATGGATGGCGTACTTGACGGTGACGCCCTTGTCGGTGAGCTTCTGCGCCAGTTCCTTGACGGCATGCTGGGCGCGCGCCACGGCCAGGCCGTAGCCGGGCACGATGATCACCGTCTCGGCATTGCCCAGCACGAAGGCGGCATCGTCGGCGCTGCCGCTCTTGACCGGGCGCTGCACCGCGCTGCCGGCCGTGGCCGCGGTGGCCTCGCCGCCGAAGCCGCCCAGGATCACGCTGAAGAAGGAGCGGTTCATCGCCTTGCACATGATGTAGCTCAGGATCGCGCCCGAACTGCCCACCAGCGAGCCGGCAATGATCAGCATGCTGTTGTTGAGCGAGAAGCCGATGCCCGCCGCCGCCCAGCCCGAATAGCTGTTGAGCATCGACACCACCACCGGCATGTCGGCGCCGCCGATGGGGATGATGATCAGCACGCCCATCACGAAGGCCAGGGCCAGCATGAGCAGGAAGGCGCTCCAGCTTTCGGTGGCCATGTACACCAGGCCCAGGCCGATGGTCGCCAGGCCGAGCACCAGGTTCACCGCATGCTGGCCCTTGAACTGCACCGGCGCGCCCTGGAAGAGGCGGAACTTGTACTTGCCCGACAGCTTGCCGAAGGCGATGACCGAGCCGCTGAAGGTGATGGCGCCGATGGCGGCACCGAGGAAGAGCTCCAGCCGGTTGCCGTAGGGAATCGGCATCCGCGCCACGCCCTGGGTGATCACGATGCCGGCCTGGGTGGTGTAGGTGACCATGCCCGTGGCCGGCGGAGGCACGATGCCGAAGGCCCAGGGCTCCACCACCGCCGCCACGGCGATGAAGACCGCAGCCAGGCCGATCATGCTGTGCATGAAGGCGACCAGCTCGGGCATCTTGGTCATCTCCACCCGCTGTGCCATGAAGGCGCCGGCGCCGCCGCCGATCACCAGGCCCACCAGGACCCAGCCCAGTCCCAGCGGCGAGCCGGCCAGGCGCACGATCAGTGCCGCCGTGGTCAGCACGGCGATGGTCATGCCCACCATGCCGAAGACGTTGCCGCGGATCGAGGTGGTCGGGTGCGACAGGCCCTTGAGCGCCTGGATGAAGCAGACGCTGGCCACCAGGTAGAGCAGCGTGACGAGGTTCATCGACATGGTGTCATTTCCCCTCGGCGCCGGTGGAGGAAGCGGGCGCCTTGCGCTCCTTCTTCTTGAACATCTCCAGCATCCGGCGCGTGACCAGGAAGCCGCCGAAGACGTTGACCGCGGCCAGCGCCACGGCTGCCACGCCCATCACCTTGCCCAGCGGCGTGGTGGTGAGCGCCGCCGCCAGCATGGCACCGACGATGACGATGGCCGAGATGGCGTTGGTCACGGCCATCAGCGGCGTGTGCAGCGCGGGCGTGACGGTCCACACCACGTGGTAGCCGACATAGATGGCCAGCACGAAGATGGTGAGGTTGATGAGGGTCGGGTTGACGATGTCCATGGTGCGCGTTCCTTCTTCTCAAGCCTTGCGGGTGACCTGGCCGTCCTGCGCGACGCGGCAGGCGGCGACGATGTCGTCCTCGAGGTCGATCTTGAGGCCGCCCTCCTTGGGCAGGATCAGCTTGAGGAAGTCCAGCACGTTGCGGGCGTAGAGCGCCGAGGCATCTGCGGCCACCAGGGCGGGCAGGTTGGTCTCGCCGATGAGCGTCACGCCGTGGCGCACCACCGTGCGGTCAGCCTCGGTCAACGGGCAGTTGCCGCCGGTCATGCCGCCGTGCACGTCCGGACCGCGGCCGGCGGCGATGTCGACGATCACCGCGCCGGGCTTCATGGCCCGCACCATGGCCTCGGTGATCAGCGTGGGCGCGGGCCGGCCGGGGATCAGCGCGGTGGAGATCACCACGTCGGCCTGGGCCACGCGCTTGGCCACCTCGGCCTGCTGGCGGGTGAGCCAGCTCGCGGGCATCGGCCTGGCATAGCCGCCCACGCCTTCGGCGGCTTCGCGCTCCTCCTGCGTTTCGTACGGCACGTCGATGAACTTGGCGCCCAGCGACTCGACCTGTTCCTTGACGCTGGGGCGCACGTCGCTGGCCTCGATGACGGCGCCCAGGCGTTTGGCGGTGGCGATGGCCTGCAGCCCTGCGACGCCCACGCCCAGCACGACCACGCGGGCTGCCTTCACGGTGCCTGCGGCCGTCATCAGCATCGGGAAGAAGCGCTGGTAGGCGTTGGCGGCCATCATCACCGCCTTGTAGCCGGCGATGTTGGCCTGGCTGGAGAGCACGTCCATGCTCTGCGCGCGCGTGGTGCGCGGTGCGGCTTCCAGCGCGAAGGCGGTCAGCCCGGCCGAAGCCAGTCGCTGCAGGCCGGGCGCGTCGTGGGGATTGAGCATGCCGACCACGACCGTGCCGGGCTTCATGGCGGCGCATTCGATGTCGGTGGGCGCGCGAACCTTGAGCACCAGTTCGGCCCCCAGTGCCCCCGCGGCATCCGTGGTCTGCGCCCCGGCGGCCTCATAGGCGGCGTCGGGGGCGCTGGCGGCAAGGCCGGCCCCGGACTGGATGAGCACCTGGTGGCCTTGGGCCACCAGCTTCTTGGCGGTCTCGGGCGTGACGGCCACGCGCGATTCACCGGCCACGCACTCGGCGGGCACTCCGATCAGCATCTTGGAATCTCCTCGTCACCACAGCGGCTCGGCCGCCCCAACTTCGCCAAAGCTTACAGTAACTTGACGCGCCCCGGCGCGCCTGGGCGACAAGCCGTCGCCGTGCCACCGACCGCCACGCTGACGGCAGGAGACGATTTCCGTGCGGAACTTCCTTCACGCGGAGGGCCCTGGGTGGGTAGCATGCCGCGCCGCCTGGGCGAAGACATGATGCTCGACAGACCCGAGGCGAATGGGAGAGAGGGAATGCGCATTGCGGTGCTGGACGACGAACTGGATCAACAGGCGCTGATCAGCGCGGCGCTGACCGAAGCAGGCCACGAGTGCCACTGCTTCGACCGCAGTGCCGATCTGCAGCCCGGCCTGCGTGCCAAGGAGTTCGATCTGCTCGTCCTCGACTGGGATCTGCCCAACCTCGACATCGGCGCCCTCCTGCGGCTCGTGCGGGAAAGCTTCGGCACCTCGGTGCCGGTGATCCTGCTCACGCACCGGTGCGACGAGGCGGACCTGGTCGAGGCGCTGGGTGCCGGCGCCGACGGCTTCATCAGCAAGCCCCTGCGCGTCGCCGAACTCCAGGCCCGTGCCGAAGCGCTGATGCGGCGGGCACGCTTCTCGGTCGGCGGCGACCAGCCTCAGGACTATGGACGCTACCGCTTCCTGCCCGCCGCCCGCCAACTGCTGATGGACGGCCAGCCCGTCGAGCTCAAGAACCGCGAGTACGAACTGGCCCTGCTGTTGTTCCAGAACCTGGGACGGCTGCTGAGCCGGGACTACCTGCGTGCCACCATCTGGGGCAGTGCCCGCGAGGACGGCTCCCGCTCGCTGGACACCCACATCTCCCGGGTCCGCAGCAAGCTCGCGCTGCGCCCCGAACATGGATTCATGCTGACCGCCACCTACGGCATGGGTTACCGACTCGAATCCGTGGACCCGTCGGAGATGCCCCGGTCGTCGCTGCGCGCGTTCGGCTGACGGGCTCGCTTCCCTGCCTTGCGAGGTCGGCTGCCTGTTGCCCGGCGCGAACCTCCTGCCGCGGCAGACGTGCATGCGATGGCGGGCGCGCTAAAGTGCGCGGCTTTCCCCCGCCGTGCTGCCCTTCATGCGGGCGTCCGCGGCACTGCCCGGCGGGCGAGGAACGCACCACCTCGCCCGTCGGGCATGCAACCTGTCCGGAGATCCTTTCATGCGCTGGAGACCCAATGTGACCGTGGCGGCGGTCATCGAGAAGGAAGGCCGCTTCCTGCTGGTGGAAGAGCACACGGACCGGGGACTGCGCCTGAACACCCCAGCCGGTCACCTCGAAGCCGGCGAGACGCCCGCCGAAGGCTGCGCCCGCGAGGCCCTGGAGGAAACGGCCCATGCCTTCACGCCCACGTCCATCGTGGGTATCTACATGGCCCGCTTCGAGCGCCGCTCGCCCGGCGACGAGGGCGACACCGACATCACCTATCTGCGCTTCGCCTTTGCCGGGCAGGTCGGCGCGCTCGATCCCGGGCGGGCGCTGGACGAGGGCATCGTGCGCACGCTGTGGATGACGCCGGAGGAGATCCGTGCCAGTGTCGAGCGCCACCGCAGCCCGCTGCTGCTGCAATGTGTGGAGGACTATTTGGCAGGCCAGCGGCATCCGCTGGACCTGATCCACACCGACCGCTCGGTGCACATGCCGGGGCCGGCCTGAGGACCCTGGTTGTCCGGGGCGCGGCCGCACATCCTGCCGCAAGCCGTGCCGGTCTCAGGGCCGGCCGTACATGAAGCCCGTCGGCGCTTCCGTTCCCTCGATCCGGTCGATGAGCCGCAGCAGCGGCGTCAGCTCGCGATAGCGGCTGGCGGTGGTGCGGATGTAGCCGATGAAGCGGGGCGCATCGGCCAGGTACTTGGGCTTGCCATCGCGCAGGGTGAGGCGGGCGAAGATGCCTGCGACCTTCAGGTGGCGCTGCAGGCCCATCCATTCGACGGCACGGTAGAACTCGCCGAAATCGTCGCCCACCGGCAACCCGGCCTTTCGCGCGGCCTGCCAGTAGCGCACCGTCACGTCGATCACGAATTCCTCGTCCCAGCTCAGGAAGGCGTCGCGCATCAGGCTGGCGATGTCGTAGGTGATGGGGCCATGCACCGCGTCCTGGAAGTCGAGCACGCCCAGCACGTCAGGGTCTGCGCCGACCATCAGGTTGCGAGGCATGAAGTCCCGGTGAACATACACCGCAGGGGAGGCCAGGTTGGTGCGCACGATCAGGTCATAGGCCTGCTGCAGCGTGACCGTCTGCGCCGCGTCGAGCATCACGCCCCGGTGGCGCCCCAGATACCAGTCGGGGAAGAGGGCGAGTTCGCGGCGCAGCAGTGCTTCGTCATAGGCAGGCAGCACGCCGGGGCGGGAGGCCTGCTGCCAGCGCACCAGCGCGTCCACCGCCTGCTGGTAGCGGGGCAGGTTGGCCGCGGGCTGCTCGCGGTCGATCACGTCCAGCAGGGTGTGTGTGCCCAGGTCGTCCAGCAGCAGGAAGCCGTTGGGCTCGTCCCAGTCCAGGATCTGCGGCACCCGCACGCCGGCCTCGCGCATCAGCGCGGCGACCTGCACGAAGGGGCGGGCATCCTCCTGGGCAGGGGGCGCATCCATCACGATGCGGGAGAGGCCGGGCGCCCTGCCGTCGATGCGGAAATAGCGGCGGAAGCTGGCGTCGGCGGAAGCAGGGCGCAGGGTGGCGGGTTGCAGGGCGTGGGCCGGCGCGATGCGGGCCAGCCAGGCCTCGAACACCCGGCCCCGGGACGCATCGGCCCAGGCGATGGAAGCCGGGCCGGAAGGGGGCGCTGAAGCGGTCATGGATAATCAACATTCTACAAATCCGCCCTCTCCCAGATGGGCGCGTGCCGGCCGCAGGACCGGCCGCCTCCAGCGCCGAGACGCTTGCCACACGCATCCATGCCAGACCAGAGCCGCGCCCCCGGGCACCGACGCCTGCCGCCGCTGCCCCTTGCGCTGCTGACGCTGGCGCTCGCGGCCGTCCAGGGCGCCTGGGCGCAGTCCGCGCCCGC
This sequence comes from Pseudacidovorax sp. 1753, assembly GCF_040544975.1. NCBI lineage: Bacteria > Pseudomonadati > Pseudomonadota > Betaproteobacteria > Burkholderiales > Comamonadaceae > Pseudacidovorax > Pseudacidovorax sp. 1753. The sequence continues at coordinate 173,659 of NZ_JBEPKY010000013.1, forward strand.
CTTGCCCGACGAGCCGCCACTGGTGCTGCGCCGCAGCCCCCAGCTCACCGAGAACATCCTCCCGACGGAGCGCAGCCAGCGTCCCAGCATCGTCCAGGGCGACCGCATCTCCGGCCGTCCCGACCTGGAGACCACCGTGGAGGGCAACGCCTCCCTGCGCCGCGGTGACACGGTCATCCGCGCCGACCGTCTCAACTACGACCAGCCGCAGGACCTGGCCACCGCCGAAGGGGACGTGCGCGTCAACCAGGCCGGCAACATCTACGAGGGGCCGCGGCTGCAGCTCAAGCTCGAGACCTTCGAGGGTTTCTTCGACAGCGTTCGCTACCAGCTGCTGACCAACGGTGCCCATGGCACGGCGGACCGCGTCGATTTCGTCGATTCCGACCGAACGATCGCGCGCCGGGCCACCTACACCACCTGCCGCCGCGAGGACGATCAGCCGGGCTGGAAGCCGGCCTGGTTCCTCAGCGCCGAGAACCTCCGCACCGACAGCGCCGAGGGCGTCGGCGTCGCCGAGAACGTGCAACTGCACTTCATGGGCATGAGTTCGCCGGCCCTGCCCAGCGTGAGCTTTCCGCTGGACGACCAGCGCAAGAGCGGCATCCTGCCGCCGGTCATCGGCATGGACAGCGTTAACGGCCTGGAGTTGACGCTGCCCTACTACTGGAACATCGCGCCCAACCGCGACGCCACCTTCACGCCCTCGGTGATGAGCAAGCGGGGCATCAACATCGCCAACGAGTTCCGTTACCTCGAGAAGGATTACAGCGGCGAGGTGCGCTTCGACCTCATGCCCGACGACCAGCTGCGCAACCGCGACCGCTGGGGCCTGTGGCTGCGCCACCGGCAGAACTTCAACGCCGGCACCCTCGGCATGGACACGCTCAGTGCCAATCTGTCGGTGGACCGGGTCAGCGACGACGACTACTGGCGCGACTTCACCCGCACGCCCACGCTGACCTCGCGTCAGCTGTCGGCCGACGGCACGGTCAACTGGAGCAAGGGCGACTGGAGCGGCCGCCTGTTCGCCCAGAAGTGGCAGACGCTCACCTACACCGAGGCGCCGATCACGCCGGCCTACGACCGCCTGCCCCAGCTCACGGCCAATTACGCGCTGTACGACTGGAACGGCTTCGACTTCAGCTTCAACAACGAGCTGACGCGCTTCAGCGCCAACTCGACCCAGCAGGGCCAGCCGAACGCCGACCGGCTGTTCTCGCAGGTGCAGCTGTCGCGGCCCTTCGTACGGCCGGGCTACTACGTCACGCCCAAGCTCACGCTGTCGGGTACCAGCTACAGCTTCGACGGCCCGCTGTCCAACGGCGCGACCTCGGCCAACCGCACGGTGCCGACCTTCAGCCTCGACACGGGCATGACCTTCGAGCGCGAGACCAGCCTGTTCGGCAAGGCCTATACGCAGACGCTGGAGCCGCGCGCCTTCTTCGTCAACACGCCCTATCGCGACCAGAGCACGCTGCCGGTCTACGACACCGCCAAGAGCGACCTGAGCCTGGCGTCGCTCTTCACCGAGAACGAATTCACCGGCAATGACCGCATCTCGGCCACCAAGGCGGTCACCCTGGGCGTGACGTCCCGGCTGATCGACCCCGACACCGGCTTCGAACGGGCCCGTTTCGGCATCGCGCAGCGGCGGCGATTGTCCGACCAGCTGGTGACGCTGCCGGGCGGCACCGCCTCCACCGACCGGGCATCCGACGTGGTGACGGGCGCGCAGATCAACATCAATCCACAGTGGAGTGTCGAAGGCGCGGTCCAGTACAACCCGCAGATCGACAAGTCGGAGCGCCGCGCCATCACCGCGCGCTACACGCCCGGCCCGTACCGCTCGCTCAGTGCCTCGTACCGATACCAGGACGACCGTATCTCCGTCAACAACTCGGGCTACGAATCCATCGACCTGGGCTGGCAATGGCCGCTGAACGACCTGTGGGGCGACAAGGGCTCGCCCAAGGCCGGCGGTGGGCTGGGCGGCGGGCGCTGGTATGCCGTCGGCCGCGTCAACTACAGCCTGCGCGACAAGGTGGTCACCGATGCAGTGATGGGCGTCGAGTACGACGGCTGCTGCTACATCGGGCGCGTCGTGCTGGAGAAGGTCAGCACCGGTGTGGCCACGACCACCAAGCGCATCATGTTCCAGATCGAGTTCATGGGCTTCACCAGCCTCGGAACCAGCCCGATGCGCACGCTTCAAACCAATGTGCCGCGCTACCGTTCGCTGCGCGAGCCCACGCTGGCGCCGAGCCGTTTCACCAACTATGAGTGAGCAAGACCCCGCCCGCCTCGCCGGCGACGGGGGCTTTCTCCAGCCCGCCCGCCTGTCCGGGCGTGGCGCTTGATCCAGGAGGCCAACGCCATGAGATTCCAGCTTTCCGTCTTCGCCCTGTCGTGCGCGGCCCTGCTGGCCGCCACGCCGGCTGCGCAGGCCCAGCAGGGTGGCGCCGCCACACGCCAGGGTGCCTCGGCCCAGCAAGGCCGCAGTGCCCAGGCGGCCACACCCCGTCGGGGCATCACCGACATCATGCGTGAAGGTCCCGCCACCTCCACGCTGCCGCCGCCCGTCTCTGCGGCGGCGCAGCCGCAGGGCCAGCGGGCCGCGGAATACATCGTGGCGCTGGTCAATTCCGAGCCGATCACCAACACCCAGGTCCAGAAGCGGGTGGAGCGCATCCTGCGCGAGGCCGGGCCGGAGGCGCAGCGGATCCCGCGCGACCAGATCAACCGCCAGGTGCTCGAGCAGATCATCGCCGAGCGTGCGCAGCTGCAGCTGGCCAAGGAACTGGGCGTGCGTGTGGATGCCATGGCCATCGACCAGGCGGAGGAAGTCGTGGCGCGGCAGAACCAGGTCAGCCTGCCCGAGCTGCGTCGCCGGGTGAGCGAGGCCGGTATCTCGCGCGACGAGTTCCGCAACAACCTGCGCGACCAGCTGCTGCTCACCCGCCTGCGCGAACGCGAGCTGGAAGGCCGCGTGAAGGTCAGCGACGACGAGATCGATCAGTTCCTGCGCGAGCAGCGTGCGGCCGCGAGCAGCGCCGCGCCCGACATCAATCTCGCCCAGGTGCTGGTCACGGTGCCCGAAAAGGCGACGGCCGCGCAGATCGCCGAGGCGCAGAAGCGCGCGGAGGACATCGCCCGCCGCGCCCGCGCCGGCGAGGACTTCTCCCAGCTGGCCACCCAGCTGTCCGACGCACCCGATGCCAAAGGCACCGGCGGCGTGCTGGGGCTGCGTGCGGCCGACCGCTATCCGCCGCTGTTCGTCGAAGCGACGCAGTCCACGCCTGTGGGCGGCATCGTCGGTCCGGTGCGCTCGGGCGCGGGCTTCCATGTGCTGAAGGTGCTGGCCAAGCAGAATGCCGCCTCGCCGGATTCCGTGGTCACGCAGACGCAGGTGCGCCATATCCTGATGCGCCCCGACACGCGCCGTACGCCGGAGCAGATCGTTTCGCTCATGACCGACTTCAAGCGTCGCATCCAGGCCGGCACGGCCGACTTCGCCGCGCTGGCCCGCGAGAACTCGCAGGACACCGTCAGCGCCCGCGAGGGCGGCGAGCTGGGCTGGTCCACGCCGGGCCAGTTCGTGCCGGAGTTCGAAGAGGCCATGAGCCGCCTGCAGCCCGGCCAGATCAGCGACCCCATCGTCACCCGGTTCGGCATCCACCTGATCCAGGTCGAGGGCCGGCGCGAGGCCAAGCTCAATCCCGCCGAACTGCGCGAAGCGGCGCGCAATGTGCTGCGGGACCGCAAGATGGAAGATGCCTACGAGGCTTGGGCCCAGGAAGTGCGCCAGCGTGCCTACGTGGAAATGCGCGAGGCGCCGGCCTCCTGAGCGTGATCGCCGCCGCGCCACCCCCGCCCGCATGAAACCCCACGCCCCGCGCAAGCGCTTCGGACAGCATTTCCTGACCGACGATGCCATCATCGACGGCATCGTCCGCGAGATCGCGCCGCGTCCCGGCGACGCCATGGTCGAGATTGGGCCGGGCCTGGCCGCGCTCACGCAGCCCCTGGTCGAGCGGCTCGGGCGCCTGACGGTGGTCGAGCTGGACCGCGACCTGGCCGCACGGCTGCGCAGCCATCCACAGCTGACCGTCGTCGAGGCGGATGTGCTGAAGGTGGATTTCGGTGTCTTGGCCGATACGGCGGGCCAGCGGCTGCGGGTGGCAGGCAACCTGCCCTACAACATCTCCACGCCCATCCTCTTCCATCTGCTGCGCTTTGCCGATCGGATCGCCGACCAGCATTTCATGCTGCAGAAGGAAGTGATCGACCGCATGGTGGCCGACCCTTCCACCTCCGACTACGGCCGCCTGTCGGTGATGCTCCAGTGGCGCTACGCCATGGAAAACGTGCTCTTCGTGCCACCGGAAAGCTTCGACCCGCCGCCCCGCGTGGACAGCGCGGTGGTGCGGATGGTGCCGCGCGAGGCGCCGGCGGCGTTGGACCCTGCTCTGCTCGAGCGCATCGTGCAACTGGCCTTCAGCCAACGCCGCAAGCTGCTGCGCCACACCCTGGGCCGCTGGCTGGACGAGCAACACTTCGCCGGCCAGTTCGACGTGCAGCGCCGCGCCGAGGAAGTGCCGGTGGACGAGTATGTGGCGCTCGCGCAGGCACTTCCTTCGGTGTCCTGAAAGAAGGCCGGCGCCTCGGTGCGCCGTGGCGCAGTCGTACTCGAGGCTTGCGTCGCGCCCAAGAAAAAGCCCGCCGTTTGGCGGGCTTCGTTCGTCAGCGCCCGGTCCGGAGGCTCAGGCGGCAGACAGCCAGTAGCTGCTGTTGAAAGGGCTGCTCATGCGCAGCGCCTGCGGGGAGACGTCCACCAGCTTGTCGGTGGGCATCTTCTCTTCGCCGCTCAGGTCGATGCCATCGACGGGGGCGGTGGTGGTCACCGGGGCCTCGCTGGCCCGTTCTGCTTGGCCGGCTTGTGCAGAACGGGCTACAGAAAAGAATAGAAGCATCGGAAGGGCACTTTCCGGTCACCCCAGTAGTCGGCGGCGTCCCGGAAGATGTCGAGCAGTTGCTCGCGCGCTTCCTTGTCGAATTTGGCATGCGCCGGGATCTGCTCCAGCACCACGACGAAGCCCGGCTGCGGGCCCGACTTGTACAGCGGGTCGGTCATGCAGTCGTAGAGGGCGTCGAAGTTCTTGCCGAAGTGCGCCGGGAAGGTGAACTGCTGCGCGATCAGGTCGAGCACGTCCTGCTTGCTCTGGGCAACGGCCAGGTTGGCATAGAGGAAGTGGTGGCCCGCTTCTTGCGCCGCCTGCTGCAGATCGGCCACGCGAAAGGCGCGAATCGACTGCACGATGTTCGGCCGCACGCCCTTGAGAGGCTGCTCATTCATCTCCGCTGTTCTTTCCATGATGGTCAAGACTTGTTCCGGACGCGTTGGTGCGTCAACCCATGACGTGCGCATCAGGGCACGATCTTTCTGAAACTGGCGTAGTGGTCGGCCGTGTACCAGCAACCATCGGGTCGGCTGGGCTGCTGGCCCCCGCACACGATCCGGCGCGCGCCGCGGTTGCTCGCGCCCGGCGTCCTGACTGTGTACTCGCGGTAGTAGCCGCGCGGTTCACGAGGCAGGAGTCGCTCGCGGTTGCCGAAGACCGTGCCGTCCTTCTCGTGAGGGAAGGGGCCGCCTTGCAGGATGGTTCGGTAGGTTTGCTGGCCCTGGGGAGGCAGTTCCGCCAGTGCGATCGAAGTGCCCCGGTCCGTCGTCTCCCGGGCGGATGCGGCGGGCATCCCCGCCAATCCTCCCCACAAGGCTGCCGCGAGAACGCCAACGCGCGTGAACTTGGAAACCGGGGAAGAAATCGAGGCGAAAACCGCCATGAGGCACCGGAAGGCTAAAGAACGGGACTGCGATTTACGGGTTAACCCGTAAATTCAAGCCCGCCAGTGTGCCCCAGTGCTGCCTAAATAGCAAGCGAATGCCCAAGGATTGGGCAATGGGAATGCCCTGCGAAGTGCCAAAAAGTTGACGCTCCGCAGAGTCGGCACCAGCATGGTGCGGGGCAGACAGGCGCATTGCGCGCCTGCCGCCCGAGCGATCAGCGATCGGCGTTGGCGTCGGCCACCGTCAGGGCCGTCATGTTGACGATGCGGCGCACCGTGGCGCTGGCGGTGAGGATGTGCACCGGCTTGGCCGCGCCCAGCAGCACCGGGCCGATGGCGATGTTGCCGCCAGCGGCCGTCTTGAGCAGGTTGTAGGAGATGTTGGCGGCGTCGATGTTGGGAAACACCAGCAGGTTGGCGTCGCCGGCCAGGGCGCTGTGCGGCATCACGCTCATGCGCTGGCGGCCGTCGAGGGCCACGTCTCCGTGCATCTCGCCGTCGACTTCGAGCCAGGGTGCCTGCTCGCGCAGCAGGGCCAGGGTCTGGCGCATCTTGAGCGCGCTGGGATGGGCGCTGGTGCCGAAGTTGGAGTGCGACAGCAGGGCGGCCTTGGGCTTGAGGCCGAAACGCATCATTTCCTCGGCGGCCATGATGGTGATCTCGGCCAGTTCCTCGGCGCTGGGGTCGTAGTTGACGTGCGTGTCGACCAGAAACACCTGCCGCTCGGGCAGCAGCAGCGCGTTCATGCAGGCATAGATCGAGGCGCCGCTGCGCTTGCCGATCACGTTGTCGATGTAGGGCAGGTGGGCGTGGGTGGTGCCCCAGGTGCCGCAGATCATGCCGTCCACATGGCCCTTGTGAAGCAGCATGGCGCCGATGAGCGCCAGGCGACGGCGCATCTCGATCTTGGCGACCTGAACCGTCACGCCCTTGCGCTCGGTCATGCGGTGGTAGGTCTGCCAGAAGTCGCGGTAGCGCTCGTCCCACTCGACGTTGACGACGTCGTAGTCCTGGCCTTCCTTCAGTCGCAGCCCAAACTTCTCGATGCGCTGGGCGATGATGGCCGGGCGGCCGATGAGCGTGGGGCGTGCGATGCCTTCGTCCACCACGATCTGGGCGGCGCGCAGCACGCGTTCTTCCTCGCCCTCGGCGTAGGCCACGCGCTTCTTGGCGGCCCGCTTGGCCGCGTCGAAGATCGGCTTCATCGTCGTGCCCGAGGCATAGACGAAGCTCTGCAGCTTGTCGCGGTAGGCGTCCAGGTCCTTGATGGGGCGGGCGGCCACGCCGCTTTCTTCCGCCGCCTTGGCCACGGCCGGCGCGATCTTCATCATCAGGCGCGGGTCGAAGGGCTTGGGGATCAGGTATTCGGGGCCGAAGCTCAGCTTCTCGCCCACATAGGCGGCGGCCACGCGCTCGCTCTGCTCGGCCTGCGCCAGGTCGGCGATGGCGCGCACCGCGGCGATCTCCATCTCGTCGGTGATGGTGGTCGCGCCGCAGTCCAGGGCGCCGCGGAAGATGTACGGGAAGCACAGGACGTTGTTGACCTGGTTCGGGTAGTCGGTCCGGCCCGTGGCCATGATGACGTCGCCGCGCACCGAATGGGCCAGCTCCGGCAGGATTTCCGGGTTGGGGTTGGCCAGCGCGAAGATCACCGGCCGGGCCGCCATCTTGGCGACCATCTCGGGCTTGAGCACGTTGCCGGCCGACAGGCCCAGGAAGACGTCGGCGCCTTCCATCACCTCGCCCAGCGTGCGGGCCTCGGTCTTCTGCGCGAACTGGGCCTTGTCCTCGTCCATCAGCTCGGTGCGACCTTCGTAGACCACGCCGGCCAGGTCGGTGACGAACACGTTCTCGCGCTTGAGGCCCACCTTGAGCAGCAGGTTCAGGCAGGCCAGGGCGGCGGCGCCGGCGCCCGAGGCCACCAGCTTGACCTGGCCGATGTCCTTGCCGGCCACCTTCAGGCCGTTGAGCATGGCGGCGGCCACGGTGATGGCGGTGCCATGCTGGTCGTCGTGGAAGACCGGGATCTTCATGCGCTTGCGCAGCTCGCGCTCGACGTAGAAGCAGTCGGGGGCCTTGATGTCCTCGAGGTTGATGGCGCCGAAGGTAGGCTCCAGCGCGGCGATCACCTCGACCAGCTTGGCCGGGTCCTTCTCGTCGATCTCGATGTCGAAGACGTCGACGCCCGCGAACTTCTTGAACAGGACGGCCTTGCCTTCCATCACCGGCTTGGAGGCCAGCGGGCCGATGTCGCCGAGGCCCAGGACGGCGGTACCGTTGGAGATCACGGCCACCAGGTTGCCGCGCGAGGTGTAGCGGAAGGCGGCGGCCGGGTCCTTGACGATCTCCTCGCAGGGCGCAGCCACGCCAGGCGAGTAGGCCAGCGACAGGTCGCGCTGGTTCGTCATCTGCTTGGTGGCGCTGATCGCCAGCTTGCCCGGCACCGGATGCTCGTGGTACTCGAGTGCGGCGCGGCGAAGTTCCGCGCGTTTGTCTTCGGCGCTCAGGGGTTTGGACTCGGACATGGGGACGCTGCTCCTCGACGCAGGCGGCGGGCTGTCGAGGCGCCGCCGCTGCCTGGCTCACTGGGAAAAGGGCGCCGATTGTAGGCTCGGCCTTACACCGGCCTTTCGCGCCATAGGCTGCCTGGCCAGTCCGTCCGCCGGAATCCGGATGGACGTCATGTGGCACCATTTGGGGCTTCTCACCTCGCACGCACGGAGCACCGCATGGCACTGATGGATTTCATCAAGAAACAGTTCATCGACGTCATCCAATGGACGGAGGAGGGCGACGGCACGCTCGCCTGGCGCTTCCCGATGGCGGGCATGGAGATCCAGAACGGCGCCTCGCTCACGGTGCGCGAGTCGCAGATGGCCGTCTTCGTCAACGAGGGCACGGTGGCCGATGTCTTCGGCCCCGGCATGTACAAGCTGACGACACAGACGCTGCCGGTGCTGACCTATCTGAAGAATTGGGACAAGCTCTTCGAGTCGCCCTTCAAGAGCGACGTGTACTTCTTCAGCACCCGCCAGCAGGTGGACCAGAAGTGGGGCACGCCCCAGCCCATCACCATCCGCGACAAGGACTTCGGCGCCGTGCGGCTGCGGGCCTTCGGCAACTACAGCTACCGGGTGGCCGACCCCAAGCTCTTCCACACCGAGATCTCCGGCACGCGCGAGCGCTACACGGTGGCCGACCTCGACGGCCAACTGCGTGGGCTGGTGCTGCAGAACATCAGCAACGCCATCGCTGCGAGTGGCGTGCCCTTCCTGGATCTGGCGGCCAACCAGAACCAGTTCGCGCAGGCGCTGGCCGCGCAGCTCGCCCCCGAGTTCGCCAAGATCGGCCTGCGCCTGGACGTGATGACGCTGCAGAACCTGTCGCTGCCCGAGGAGCTGCAGAAGGTCCTCGACCAGAAGATCGGCATGGGCATGGTCGGCAACGACATGGGCAAGTTCATGCAGTACCAGGCGGGTCAGGCCATCCCGGTCTTCGCCGAGAACAGCGGCCATGGCGGCGGCGTGGCTGGCGATGCCATGGGCCTGGGCGCGGGTGTCGCGCTGGGGCAGGTGATGGCCAACACGCTGGCGCAGGGCCTGCAGCAGCCGGCCCAGGCGCCTGCTGCCGCAGCGGCCGCTGCGGCGCCGACCGTCAGCCCCGCCGAGGTGATGTCCACCCTCGAGAAGCTGGCCGAGCTCAAGACCAAGGGCATCCTGACCCAGGAAGAGTTCGACGCCAAGAAGACCGAACTGCTGAAAAAGCTGACGTGATCCGCGCCGCACGCTCCCGCCATGGCTGAGGCCGGCGGCACCCAGCGCCACTATCGCGCACCCTGTCCGGGCTGCGGCGCGCCGGTCGAGTTCCGATCGGCGCAGTCGGTCTATGCCGTCTGCCCCTACTGCCAGAGCACGGTCGTCCGCCGGGGCGAGCAACTGGCGCGCGTGGGCAAGATGGCCGAGCTGTTCGAGGACTTCAGTCCGCTGCAGCTCTTTGCCGCCGGCCACCTGCAGAACCAGCCCTTCACCCTGGTCGGCCGGCTGCAGTACGCCTATGCCGGCGGCCGCTGGACCGAATGGATCGCCCAGCTCGACGGCGAGCGCCAGGGCACGCTGAGCGAGGACAACGGCAGCTACGTCTTCTCGTTGCCCTACGCGCTGACGCAGGAGGCGCCGCCCGCCGACGCCCTGCGTGTGGGGATGACGACGGCCATCAACGGCCAGTCGTACACGGTGGCCTCCAACGAGGAGGCGGCGCTGCTTTCGGCCCAGGGCGAACTGCCGCGGCTGCCCGAGCTGGGCCGGCCCTTCCGCGTGGTCGAGTTGCGCAACGACCGGGGACTGGTGCTCAGTCTGGAGTACGGCAGCCAGCCGCCCACGGCCTGGCTGGGCCGACAGGTGGCATTGGCCGACCTGCAGCTCACCGGCCTGCGCAGCGAATCCGGCAAGGAAGAGCAAGGCCGCGCCTTCAACTGCCCGAACTGCGGCGCGCCGGTGACGGTGCAGTTGGAGGGCAGCAAGAGCGTCACCTGCGGCAGCTGCAAGAGCCTGATTGACCTGAGTGCCGGCATCGGCGCGGAGCTGAAGTACGCGGTGCAGGACGAGCCGGTCAAGCCGCTGATCGCGCTGGGCAGCACGGGCCGGCTGGAGGGCAGCGACTGGCAGGTGGTGGGATTCCAGCACCGCATGGGCCGCTCGCTGGGCGAGGACGAGCAGTTCGGCTGGAGCGAATACCTGCTCTACAACCGGCAGAAGGGCTTCTGCTTCCTGGTGGACGCCGAGGACGGCTGGAGCCTGGTGCGGCCGACCACCGGCGCGCCGGTGGTGTCGGGCGGCGGCGCCAGCGCGCGCTACCTGGGCACCACCTACCGCCAGCAGTACAGCTACGACGCCGAGACCACCTACGTGGCCGGCGAGTTCTACTGGCGCGTGGAGCGCGGCCAGCGCACCAGCAACCGCGACTACGCGGGCCCCAAGGGCGCGGTGCTGTCGCTGGAGCGGGCCGACAAGGAGCTGACCTGGTCGCTCGGCAACCGGCTGGACGGCGCGGCCGTGGCCCAGGCCTTCAAGCTCGATGCGCGCAAGGACCAGTTCAAGCGGGCCGATGCGGCCCCGCTGAGCGCGGCCTCGGGCCTCGGCTGCGGGACCATCATCCTGATCGTGGTGGTCGTGATCATCCTGCTCTTGATCCTGTCGACCTGCAGCAGCAGGGACTCGAACTCGTCGGGCTCACCGGGCAGCGGCTGGCGCAGCACGGGCGGCTCCTACGGCGGCTATTCCAGCGGCGGCGGCCACAAGTAGGTGGCGCCGTCTTCTTCTTCATCCCTTCGCGGAGAGACACATGGCGAAATTCGAATGGCTCCATCCCGTGTCCATCGCGGGCACCCTGTTGTATGCGCTGATCGGCATCATCGTGTTCTGGGTGGCCTTCGTCATCATCGACAAGATCACGCCCTACGACCTGTGGGCGGAGATCGTCGAGAAGCAGAACCGGGCGCTGGCACTGGTGGTCGCGGCAATGTGCCTGGGCATCTCGATCATCGTGGCGGCAGCGATTCATTGAGCCCCCCGGCTTATCACGTCACTTCGCGACGTGTAGCGCCACCCCCCGGGGGGGGGGCACGGCCGCCTTGGGGCGGCCCGGCGGCGGCTGGATGGAGCCCCCCGGCTTTTCACGCCGCTGCGCGACGTGTAACGCCACCCCCCGAGGGGGAGGTGCGGCCGCCTTGGGGCGGCCCGGCGGCGGCCGCGTCGAGCCCTGCCGCTTTGGGCGCTGAAGGGGGGCTCGCATGACGGCGGTGGCGCGTGCGCCGTCGCCGGTGGCGGTGTCGCTGCTGGCCAGCGTCTTCGTGGTGGCGGCCTGCGGGCTGGTGTACGAGCTCAGCGCGGCGGCGCTCAGCTCCTATGTGCTGGGCGACTCGGTGCTGCAGTTCTCCACGGTGATCGGCGCCTATCTGTTCGCAATGGGGGTCGGCTCCTGGTTGTCGCGCTATTTCGAGCGGCAGCTGCCCGCGCATTTCCTGCGCATCGAACTGCTGGTGGCGCTGGTGGGCGGGTGCCTGCCGGCGGTGCTCTTCCTGGCCAATGCCTATGTGCCCGGCGCCTTCCGCCTGCTGTTGTACGGCGGCGTGCTGGTGGTGGGCACGCTGGTGGGGCTGGAGATTCCGCTGGTCATGCGCATCCTGCGGCGCGACATCCAGCTCAAGGACCTAGTCTCGCAGGTGCTCACCTTCGACTACCTCGGCGCCTTGGCCGTGTCGGTGGCCTTTCCGCTGGTGCTGGTGCCGCAGCTGGGCATGGTGCGCACGGGGCTGCTGTTCGGGCTGATGAACGACGCCGTGGGGCTGTGGGCGCTGTGGCTGTTCCGGCACGAGCTGCGGCGCTTCGGCGCGCATGCGATGGCTTGCGTGCTGACGCTGGCCGCGCTGGCGGGCGCCTTCGTGGGGGCGGAGCGCATCAGCAGCCTGGCGGAAGACAAGCTCTACCAGGAACGCATCGTCTTCGCCGCCAGCTCGCCCTACCAGCGCATCGTGGTCACGCGCGGCAATGCGGGCCACCGGCTCTTCCTCAACGGCAACCTGCAGTTCGCCGAGCGTGACGAATACCGCTATCACGAGGCGCTGGTGCATCCGGCCATGGCGGCCCAGGGCGCCCCGCGCCGGGTGGCCGTGCTGGGCGGCGGCGACGGCATGGCGGTGCGCGAGATCCTCAAGTACCCCTCGGTCGAGCAGATCACGTTGGTGGAGCTTGATCCGAACATGACGGCGCTGTTTCGCGACCATGCACAGCTGGCGGCGCTCAACGGCCATTCGCTGCGCTCACCCAAACTGCGCATCGTCAACACCGATGCCTTCCAGTGGCTGCAGCAGCCACCCGCGGCCGGCGACGACGGTTTCTACGACGTGATTGTGGTGGACTTTCCCGATCCCACCAACTTCGCCATCGGCAAGCTGTACACGCAGAGTTTCTATGCCCTGCTGTCGCAGCGCCTCGCGGCCAGCGGCTATGCGGTGGTCCAGACCACCTCGCCATTGGTGGCCCGGCGCAGCTTCTGGACGGTGGTGCAGACCATCGAGGCCGCGGGCCTCACGGCCACGCCGTATCACGCGCATGTGCCGAGCTTCGGCGAGTGGGGCTACGTGATCGCCAGCCGCCGGCCCTGGCGCATGCCGACAGCGCTGCCGATGGGCCTGCGCTTCCTGTCGCCGGACACGCTGCCGTTGCTGTTCGACTTTCCGCTGGACATGGCGCGTGTGCCGGCCGAGGTCAACCGGCTGTCGAACCAGGTGCTGGTCCATACCTACGAGCAGGAATGGGGCAAGGTCGCGGGCCATTGAGCAGCGGGCGCCGGCACTTCGTCGGTGCGGCTGCAGCAGGTGCGACGGCGGTCGCGTTGCCGACGTGGCTCGCGGGTTGCGGCCGCGAGGCGCCGGCGTTGCAGGGCGGCTTCGCCGGCATCGACATGGCGCGCGGCCATTCGCTGCGCGATGGCCGCTGGGCGTCGCAGCCGGTGGCGAAGGAGCGTCGCACCCGCGTGCTGATCGCTGGCGGCGGTGTCGCCGGCCTGGCAGCGGCACGCGCTTTGCGCCAGGCCGGCATCGACGACTTCGTCCTGCTCGAACTGGAGGACGAGGCCGGCGGCAATGCCCGCGGTGGCGAGGTGGGCGGTCTGGCCTGCCCGCTGGGCGCGCACTACCTGCCGGTGCCGGGCGACGAGGCGCGCGAGGTGCAGGACCTGCTGGAAGAACTGGGCCTGCGCCGCCGCGAGGCAGGTCGCTGGATCTACGACGAGCGGCACCTGTGCCACAGCCCGCAGGAGCGCCTCTTCTTCCAGGGCGAATGGCAGGACGGCCTGCTGCCGTCGAATGGCGTGGGTGCTGTCACGCTGGCGCAATACCGGCGCTTCGCGCAGAAGGTGGATTCGCTGCGCCGCGGCGCCCATTTCGCCATCCCCACGCTGCGGGCTGCACCGTCGGCGCTGCTGGCCGACCTGGACCGCCAAAGCTTCGCCGCCTGGCTGGACGCCGAGGGCCTGGATGACCCGCACCTGCGCTGGTACCTCGGCTACTGCTGCCGCGATGACTACGGCGCCGGCCTGGCCCAGGTCTCGGCGTGGGCGGGGCTGCACTATTTCGCCAGCCGCCACGGCTTCCACGCCCCTGGCGATGGCCTCGACGCCGAACGTGAGGCGGTGCTCACCTGGCCCGAGGGCAATGCCTGGCTCAGCCGCCGTCTGGCTGCGCCGCTGGCGGAGCGCCTCCACACCGGTCAGGTGGTGCTGCAGATCGAACAGACGCGCAGCGGTGTGACGGTCGATGCCTGGGACGCGGCGGCGCAGCAGCGCGTGCGCTGGCGGGCCGGGCAGTGCATCGTCGCGCTGCCGGTCTTCGTCGCCGCGCGTGTGGTGGTGTCGCCGCCGGCCTTCCTGTCCGAACTCGCGGGCGTTCTGACGTACTCCCCCTGGCTGGTGGCCAACCTGCACCTGTCGGCGCCCCTGCGCGACCGGCCGGGCGCTGCACCCAGCTGGGACAACGTGGTCTACGGCACGCGCGGCCTGGGCTATGTGGATGCGGGCCATCAGCGGCTGGACCCGACGCCCGCCGCCACCGTGGTGAGCTGGTACCGCCCGCTGGGGCCGAGTGAATTCGACGGAAGCGATGGTCGCCGCCTGCTGGCCGAGCGCCCATGGGAGGCCTGGCGCGACGAACTGATCGCGGAGCTGTCCGTGCCGCATCCCGACCTGGCCGAACGCGCGACGCGGCTGTCCATCACCCGCTACGGCCATGCCATGGCGGTGCCCGCGCCGGGCCTGCGGGCGCGCTTGGAACGAGTTGCGCCTGGCGGCTCAGTGCAGGCCGGTCGGTTGCTCTTCGCGCATGCGGACTGGTCGGGCTACTCGATCTTCGAGGAGGCCTTCACCCGCGGACACCTGGCGGGCGAGGCGGCGGCGCGCGCGGCCTGAGGGTCGACACGGCCGGCGGTGCCTCGGTGGCGGCCGCATCGCCGTTTTGGCGCGCCCGGCGGGGCACGCTCGCCCGCAGCCCCTGACACGAGCGGGCGGAGCGCGGCTGCTCTCCCGCTCAGGCGCGCGCCGCCTCGCGCACCCAGCCTGCCGCCTTCTCCGCAATCATCAGCGTTGGGCTGTTGGTGTTGCCGCTCGTGATGGTGGGCATGGCGCTCGCATCCACCACTCGTAAGCCATCGATGCGCCCACCGCGGCCGTCGCGCACGCGCAGGCGCGAATCCAGCACCGCCTGCGGGTTCCCATCGGCGCCCATGCGCGCCGTGCCCACCGGATGGAAGATGGTCGTCGCGATGTCGCCGGCCAGGCGGGCCAGGTCCTCGTCGCTCTCGTACTGCGGGCCCGGCTTCCATTCCTGCGGCTGGTAGCGCGACAGGGCGGGCTGGGCGGCGATGCGGCGCGTGACGCGCAGCGAGTCGGCCGCCACCTGCCGGTCCTCGTCGGTGGAGAGGTAGTTGGGCGCGATGGCGGGGGCATCCTCGAAGCGCGGGCTCTTCAGTCGCACCGTGCCGCGGCTGGTGGGGTTGAGGTTGCACACGCTGGCCGTGAAGGCCGGAAAGCTGTGCAGCGGATCGCCGAAGGCGTCCAGCGACAGCGGCTGCACGTGGTACTGGATGTTGGGCCAGGGCTTGTCGGGCGTGCTGCGGGTGAAGGCGCCCAGCTGCGAGGGCGCCATGCTCATCGGGCCGCTTCGGCGCAACACGTATTCCAGGCCGATGCGCGCCTTGCCCACCAGGCTCGCGGCCAGCACGTTCAGCGTGGGTGCGCCGTTGATCTTGAACACGGCGCGGATCTGCAGGTGGTCCTGCAGGTTGGCGCCCACGCCGGGGAGGTCGGCCTGCACCTCGACGCCCTGCGCCCGCAGCAGCTCGGCCGGGCCGATGCCCGACAACTGCAGGATCTGCGGTGAGCCGATGGCGCCGGCGCACAGGATCACCTCGCGCGTGGCGTGCACCTCCACCATCTCGCGGCCGTTCCACACCCGCGCACCGGTGCAGCGCCGGCCGCCCTCGGGCGTGGGCTCCAGCAGCAGACGGGCCACCTGGGCGCCGGTCCACAGCTCGAAGTTGGGCCGGCCGAAGCAGGTGGGCCGCAGGAAGGCCTTGGCCGTGTTCCAGCGCCAGCCGGCCTTCTGGTTGACCTGGAAGTAGCCCACGCCTTCGTTGCTGCCGCGGTTGAAGTCGATGGAATGCGGGATGCCAGCCTCCTGAGCGGCCTGCGCGAAGGCGTCGAGGATGTCCCAGCGCAGGCGCTGCTTTTCGACCCGCCATTCGCCGCCATGGCCGTGGAAGCGGGCGAATTCGGGATCATCCGCGCCGGGCTGGCCGGCGTCGCCCAGGTAGTGGTCTTCATGCTGCTTGAAGGCGGGCAGAACGTTGTCCCAGCGCCACGCCTCGTCGCCGGTGATCTGCGCCCAGCCGTCGTAGTCGCGCGACTGGCCTCGCATGTAGATCATGCCGTTGATGCTGGAGCAGCCGCCCAGCGTCTTGCCGCGCGGATAGCGCAGCACGCGGCCGTTGAGGCCGGCGTCGGGCTCGGTCTGGTAGAGCCAGTCGGTCCGCGGGTTGCCGATGCAGTAGAGGTAGCCC
This sequence comes from Pseudacidovorax sp. 1753, assembly GCF_040544975.1. Taxonomy (NCBI): domain Bacteria; kingdom Pseudomonadati; phylum Pseudomonadota; class Betaproteobacteria; order Burkholderiales; family Comamonadaceae; genus Pseudacidovorax; species Pseudacidovorax sp. 1753. Next base: position 190,116 of record NZ_JBEPKY010000013.1, read on the forward strand.
ACCGGAATGTGGATCCAGTGGTAGTCGTCCTTGCGGCCGGCCTCCAGCAGCAGCACGCGATGGTTGCGGTCGGCGCTCAGGCGGTTGGCCATCAGTGCGCCGGCGGTGCCGGCGCCGATGACGATGTAGTCGAAGGTGGTGTCGCTCACGGGTTGTCTCCTGGGCCTCTGTCGGACCTTGTGCGGGTGGCGAAAAGGGAATGGGTGGGGCGCTACAGATCGCCCGGGTGGTATCCGGATTCGCGTTGATGGCGGATGGCGAGGACTTCGACCTCCGCCAGATCGATGCTGACTCGGTAGAGCGCTATGTAGCCCGTATTGCCGCGCTGTATGACCAATTCGCGCAACCGGCCCTGCACTGGCCGGCCGATGCGCGGCTGGTGGGTGAGAACGCTCAACGCCTGACGGATCACGGTGACCGTGTCGGCCGCCGTGTCGGGGTCGTTCGGCAATAGGAAGTCCACCAGCCGCTGCAAATCCCGACGCGCGCGAGGGCTCAGCGTGAGCCGACTCATGCAGCCTTTTTCTTTGACTTCGAGCCTCGCCCCCGAATGGGGACTGGCTCCGGCACCACTTCGTCCGTACCGCGAGCACGAATCCGGGCGTGCAGCCAGTCGAAAACATCCTCAGCGTCATACACCGGCCCGCCGGCATCGATCTCCGCAGCCGCAGCCATGGCATCGGCCAGAAACTCCGCGCGTTGCTGCCTCCGCCGCACTTCGTCCTGCAATGTCCGCAGCATGAACGCATGCGCCGAGACCTGGTCTTGCTCGGCGAACCGCTGGATCGTCTGCTTGAGGTCCTCAGGCAGCTTCAGAGAGGTGGTGCCCATCGCATTCTCCAATCGTTCTCAATCGGGTAACACCATGGTAGCACCGCCCCCCGTGGGCCTCACTTCGCGGTGGGCATCACGAATTCGGCGCCCTTGCCGATGCTCTCGGGCCAGCGCTGCATGATCGACTTCTGCTTGGTATAGAAGCGCACGCCCTCTTCGCCGTAAGCATGCATGTCGCCGAAGAGCGAGCGCTTCCAGCCGCCGAAGCCCTGCCACGCCATGGGCACCGGGATCGGCACGTTGATGCCCACCATGCCCACCTGGATGCGGCGGCCGAATTCCCGCGCCACATTACCGTCGCGGGTGAAGCAGGCCACGCCGTTGCCGAATTCATGGGCGTTGATCAGATCGACCGCCTGGGCCAGGTCCTTCACCCGCACGCAGCCCAGCACAGGGCCGAAGATCTCTTCCTTGTAGATGCGCATCTCGGGCGTGACATGGTCGAACAGCGTGCCGCCCAGCCAGAAGCCGCCGTCGCAGCCCTCGCCGGCCTTCTTGCCGTCGAAGCCGCGGCCGTCCACCAGCAGCTTGGCGCCTTCCTGCTCACCCAGAGCGATGTAGCCGCTGATGCGCTCGTGGGCTGCCTTGGTCACGATCGGGCCCATCTCGGCATCGAGGTTCTCGCCGTCGAGCACCTTGAGCGTCTTGGTGCGCTCGACCAGCTTGGGAATCAGCTTGTCGGCCACGTCGCCCACCAGCACCGCCACGCTGATGGCCATGCAGCGCTCGCCGGCCGAGCCGTAGCCGGCGCCGATCAGCGCGTCCACCGCCTGGTCGATGTCGGCGTCGGGCATCACCACCATGTGGTTCTTGGCGCCGCCCAGGGCCTGCACGCGCTTGCCGTGGCGGGCGCCGGTCTCGTAGATGTAGTTGGCGATGGGCGTGGAGCCGACGAAGCTCACGGCCTTGACGTCGGGGTGCGTCAGCAGCGCGTCCACGGCTACCTTGTCGCCCTGCACCACGTTGAACACGCCGTCGGGCAGGCCGGCCTCCTTCAGCAGCTCGGCGATGCGCAGCGAGGGGCTCGGGTCGGTCGGGCTGGGCTTGAGCACGAAGGTGTTGCCGGCGGCAATGGCCACCGGGAACATCCACATCGGCACCATCACCGGGAAGTTGAAGGGCGTGATGCCGGCGACCACGCCCAGGGGCTGGCGCAGGGTCCAGTTGTCGATGCCGGTGGAAACCTGCTCGGTGAAGTCGCCCTTGAGCAGCTGCGGGATGCCGCAGGCGAATTCGACGATGTCGATGCCGCGCGTGACCTCGCCCTGCGCGTCGGTGAACACCTTGCCGTGCTCGGCGGTGATCAGGTGGGCCAGTTCGTCGCGGTGCTGGTTCAGCAGCTCCAGGAACTTGAACATCACCCGCGCGCGGCGGATCGGCGGCGTGTCGGCCCACTTGGGGAAGGCGGCCTGCGCGGCGGCCACGGCCGCATTGACCTGGTCCACGTCGGCCAGACCGGTGCGGCCGGTCAGTGCGCCAGTGGCAGGGTTGAACACGTCCTGGGTGCGGCCGGAGGTGTTGGCCACGACCTGGCCGTGGATGTAGTGGTCGATGGCGGCGATGCTGTTCTTCATCGGGGTCCCGTGGGTGGAAGGAGGAAAGTGGCGGGCAGTCTAGGACTGCGTTTGCGCGACGCCTAGGCGCGGCGGTTGAACTGATTGTTCAAATGCCTGAACAATGAGGCCATGGATCATTCGAAGATCGAAGGCCTGTGGGCCCATGTGCACTGGCTCACCGTGTTGGCCGAGCAGGGCAGCTACACCGCCGCCGCGCGTCGCCTGGGCGTGAGCAAGGCGGGCATGAGCCAGCGCATCGCCGAGCTGGAGCGAGAGGCTGGCGTGCCGCTGGTGCAGCGCACCACCCGCAGCGTGCGGCTGACCGAGGCCGGCCAGCGGCTGGTGGAGGAGACGCGCAGCGCGTTCGACGCCATCGCCCAGAGCTTCGCCGGCGTGCGCGATCTGGCCGGCTTGCCCCGCGGCCGCCTGCGGGTGACGGCGCCGGTGGCGCTGGCCCGCCAGCAACTGGTGCCGCGGCTGGCCGACTTCCTGCGCGCCCATCCCGAGGTGCGCATCGAGCTGGAGCTCTCCGACCGCCTGAGCGCCCTGGCCATGGAAGGTTTCGACCTCGCGATCCGGCACAGCGCCGCCCCGCCCGACACGCACGTGGCCTGGCCCCTGTGCCAGACCCGCAGCCTGCTGGTGGCCAGTCGCGCCTACCTGCGCCAGCGCGGGGAGCCGGGCGAACCGGCGGACCTGGGCGGGCATGACTGCCTGTACTACCCGCGCCAGGATCAGCCCGCCTGGCATTTCCTGCCCCGACCGGCGGCGGCCGGCACCGAGCGCATCACGGTGCCGGTGGCCGGCCCCTTTGCGGCCAACAACAGCGAGGCCCTGCGCGACGCTGCCGCCGCGGGCCTGGGCATCGCGCTCCTGCCCGACTTCAGCGCCCAGGAGGGCCTGCGCAGCGGCCGGCTGGTTGAGGTGCTGCCTGCCTGGCAGCCGGTGGGTGCCTTCGCGGAGCAGCTGTTCGCCATCCGCCCCTACGCGCCGCATGTGCCGCGTGCGGTCGCGGCCTTCGTCGCCTGGCTGCGGGAAGCCTTCGCGGATGGCTTCTCGGTGCAGCTCGCGCCGCCGAGTCCCGCCGGCTGAACGGCCGGAACGGGGTGTACGTCGCCAGGGTGCCTGGGCATCGTGCTTGCTGGGCTTGTGGGAGTCGCCTCACCGTCGATCGGGCCCGGCGCGGTCATGCGTCAGTGGCAGGTCAGCGGGTAGCATTCGCCGATTGCCCGCCGACCGTCCATGGCCTGGGCAAACCGCCACCGAATGCCTTCCTCCTCTATCCAGCCTCCGAGCGACGATGCTTGGCCACGCGTGGACCGCGCCCAGGCCGAGGAGCATGGTCCGTGGGCGCCCACCGGGCGGTGGACGGTGCTGGCCTTCTCCTCGCGCGAGCAGTGGCTGGCGCTGGAGCGCTGCCTGGACGATGCGGCCGGCTCCGGAGGCGGCTGGGATCTGCGCGGCATCGAGCAACTCGACCATGTGGGCGCGCAGATCCTGTGGAACCACTGGGGCCGCCAGTGGCCCGCGCAACTCCAGCTCAGCGATTCGCAGAAAGCCGTGCTCGACCAGGTGGCGCAGTACACCGTGCCGCTGCCCCCGCCCGCCGCGCAGGGCTGGGCCACCTGGCCGGCCCGTGTGCTGGCGCAGGGGCCGGCGTTGCTGCGCCTGGGCCGTCAGACCCTGCTGTTGGTCGGCCAGCTGGCGCTGGACCTGCTGCGGCTGGTACGCGCACCGCAGCGCGGACCCTGGCGTGACTTCTCCGGGCACCTCTACCGCATCGGCGCCACGGCGCTGCCGATCACGGCGCTGGTCGGCCTGCTGATCGGCGTGGTGCTGGCCTACCTGATGTCGAACCAGCTGCGCAACTACGGCGCGGAATCCTTCGTGGTGAACATCCTGGGCCTGTCCATCCTGCGCGAACTGGGCCCGGTGCTGGCCGCGGTGCTGGTGGCGGGCCGCTCCGGCTCGGCCATCACGGCGCAGATCGGCGTCATGCGCGTGACCGAGGAGCTGGACGCCATGCGCGTCATGGGCATCCCGCCCGGCTACCGCCTGGTCATGCCGCGCGTGCTGGCCCTGGCCGTGGTGATGCCGCTGGTGGCGCTGTGGACCTCGTTGTCGGCGCTGGCGGGCGGCATGTTCGCCGCCTGGTCCGCGCTGGACATCGCCCCCGTGTTCTTCATGCAGCAGCTCCCGCGTGCGGTGCCCTTCGTCAACCTGTACATCGCGCTGGCCAAGTCGGCGGTCTTCGGCGTGATGATTGCCCTCATCGCCTGCCACCACGGCCTGCGGGTGGAGCCCAACACCGAGAGCCTGGGCCGTCGCACGACCGCCTCGGTGGTGGCGGCGATCACCATGGTGATCCTGGTCGATGCCATGTTCGCGCTGCTGTTCCGCGGGGTGGGCTTCCGATGATCCACCGCTTGCAAGACGGCGACAGCGTGGTCGAGATCCGCGGCCTGTGGACGGAATTTCCGCGCGGGCGCGGCCAAGTGCAGGTGGTGCACCGCGACCTGGATCTGGACATCCGGCGCGGCGAGATCCTCTCGCTGGTGGGCGGCTCGGGCACGGGCAAGACGGTGCTGCTGCGCCAGATCCTGGGCCTGCAGGCACCCACGCGTGGCACGGTGCGGGTGCTGGGTGCGCCGCCCGCGGAACTGAGTGCGCGCGGCGCTGCGGCCGTGGGCATGCTGTTCCAGCACGGTGCGCTGTTCTCGGCCTTCAGCGTGCTGGAGAACATCGCCTTTCCGCTGCGCGAACTCAAGCTGCTTCCCGACGAGCTGATCCGCGATGCGGCGCTGGTCAAGCTGCAGATGGTGGGCCTGGGCCCCGAGCATGCGCACAAGATGCCGGCCAACCTCTCGGGCGGCATGATCAAGCGCGTGGCCCTGGCGCGGGCGCTCATCATGGACCCGCCGCTGCTGCTGCTCGACGAGCCCACCGCCGGGCTGGACCCGGCGGCCTCGGACAGTTTCTGCGAGCTGCTGCGCGGCCTGCACCGCGAGCTGGGCCTGACGGTGGTGATGGTCACCCATGACCTGGACACGCTGTTCGACCTGTCCACCCGCATCGCCGTGCTGGCCGACCAGCGCGTGATCGCCCTGGGCAGCGCCCGGGAGGTGATGGCGGTGGACCATCCCTTCATCCGCGAGTATTTCCTGGGCGGACGCGGCCATCGCGCCGCGCTCGCCCTGCCATCCTGAATGGGAAGAGGAACACCATGGAAAACAAATCCCATGCCCTGGCCGCCGGCGCCTTCGTCTTCGGCATGCTGGCCCTGCTGGTGGCGCTGGTGCTCTGGTTCACCCGCGACAGCACGGTGCGCAACACCTACGAGCTGAGCACGCGCGACGCGGTCAGCGGCCTGCAGCCGCAGGCGGCGGTGCGTTACCGCGGCATCATGGTCGGCAAGGTGGCGAGCATCGACTTCGACCCCGACAAGCGCGGCAACGTGCGGGTGCGCCTGGCCATCGACGAGCGGGTGCCGCTCACGAAGTCCACCTTCGCCAGCCTGAGCTACCAGGGCGTGACGGGCCTGGCGTTCGTGGCGCTGGACGACAAGGGCGAATCGCAGGAGCCGCTGCTGCCCAACAACGACGACCCGCCGCAGATCCCGCTGCGCCCGTCCATGTTCTCGCAGCTGCAGGGCCGCGGGGAGGCGATCCTGAACCAGGTGGAAGAGGCCACGCGCCGCGCCAACGCCCTGCTGAGCGACCAGAACCAGCAGCGCATCGCCCAGGCGCTGGAGAACATCGCGCAGGTCACGGCCCATGCCAACGACCTCACCCGCACGCTCGACCATACCTTGCGCACGCGGGTCGATCCGGCCCTTGCCGCCATTCCGCCGCTGGCGCAGACGGTGCGCGGCACTGCGCAGAACTTCGGCCAGGCGGCGCAGTCGCTCAACGCCACGCTGCAGCGCCTCAATGCCGAGGACGGCGCGCTGGCCCGACTGGGCAGCGGCACGGCCGCGCTGCAGCAGACGCTGGAGTCGGTCAATGCCACCACGTTGCCTCGCCTGAACCGCGCGGCCGACGACACCTCGCTGGCGGCACGCCGTCTCGGCCGCGTGGCCGACACCATTGCCGACAGCCCGCAATCGCTGATCTATGGCACGGGCGTGCCGGCGCCCGGCCCGGGCGAGCCCGGCTTCGTGGCGCCGGTGCCTGCGGCTGCGGGCCGTTGAAGAGAAGGAGCGCTTCCATGTCCAGCCCGATTCACCGTCGTTCCCTGTCCGATGTCGCCCTCGTGCCGCGTCGCAACCGCGCTTCCGAGCCACAAGGCCCTGGCGCCGGGATCACACGTCGCGCGAGCGCCGCCTGCCACGCACTGCTCGCTGCCGTGGCGTTGGCCTTGACCGCCTGCAGCGCGCTGCCCGACAAGCCTCAGCGCAGCATCAGCTACGACTTTGGCCCCGGCCCGTTGGCTCCTGCCGTGACGGCATCCGCAGCCACGGCCGCACTGCCACCGATCACGCTGGCCGACCTGGATACGTCTGCTTCGCGCCTGGAAGGCACGGCCCTCAACTACCGGCTGGGTTACGAGGACGCGCAGGCGCTGCGGCCCTACGCCACCGCGCGCTGGACGCAGCCGCCGCTGCAGCTCTTCCGCCAGCGGCTGCGCGATGCCCTCGCCGAGCAGCGCACCGTGCTCGGGACGCTCGAAGCCGGCAACCTGGCGCGCGAGGGCCGCAGCAGCGAAGTGCTGCGCATCTCGCTGGACGAATTCAGCCATTACTTTGCGTCGCCCGCTGCCAGCAGCGGCCTGGTGCGGGTGCGCGCCACGCTGTTGTCGCTGTCGCCCACGGGCGAGCGGGTGCTGGGTCAGCGTGTGTTCGTCGTGCAGAAGCCGTCCGCCACCGCCGATGCGGCCGGTGGCGCCAAGGCCCTGGCGTCGGCCAGCGACGAGGTGATCGCGGACATGGTCCGCTGGGTCAACAGCCGTCGCTGATCAGGGCGCGGCGCGGGCCAGGACGGGGAACAGCTTGCCCAGCCCGTCGGCCATTACCTCCACCGCCAGTGCGGCCAGGATCAGGCCCATCAGCCGCGTCATCACGTTGATGCCGGTCTTGCCCAGCACGCGCGCGATGGGTTCCGCCATCAGCAGCGCCAGCAGCGTGGCCAGGGCAATGACCGCGCCGTAGCCCACCAGCACCAGCATCTGCCACCAGTGCTGCACCTTCTCGGCATAGATCACCATGGTCGACATCGTCGCCGGCCCGGTCAGCAGCGGAATGGTCAGCGGCACCACGGCGATGGAGGCGCCCAGCGAGGCCTTCACTTCCGTGGCACGGATCTCTTCCTTGCTGGTCTTGGCCTCGGCCGGCTGCGCGTTGAGCATGTTCAGCGCGCTCATCAGCAGCAGCATGCCGCCGCCCACCTGGAAGCTCGCGATCGAGATGCCGAAGAAGGACAGCAACTGCAGACCGATCAGCGCGCTCACGGCGATCACCACGAAGGCGCTGAAGGCCGCCACGCGCGCGGTGCGCTCGCGCATGCGGTCGCTGTAGCCCTGCGTGTAGTGGATGAAGAAGGGCACGATCGCCAGCGGATTCACGATGGCCAGCAGCGTGATCAGTGGCTTGATCAGGTCCATCGAGTGGCCCATGCCGGTCATCCTTCAGCGCCCGCCCGTCACGTCCAGCAGGGCGCCGGTGGTGTAGCTGGCTTCGGGCGACAGCAGCCACAACACGGCAGCGGCGATCTCGTCGGCCGTGCCCACGCGCTGCATCGGCACGGTGCCTGCGAGCTGGAAGGCCCGGTCGGGCAGGCCGCCGGAAGCGTGGATCTCGGTGTCGATCAACCCTGGCCGCACTGCATTGACCCGCACACCCTCGGCCGCCACCTCGCGCGCCAGGCCCAGCGTCATGGTGTCGATGGCGGCCTTGCTGGCGGCGTAGTCCACGTAAAGGCCGGGCGAGCCCAGGCGCGCCGCCGCGCTGCTGAGATTGACGATGCCGCCGCCGCTGCCGCCGTGGCGCGTGCTCATGCGCCGCACGGCCTCGCGTGCGCACAGGAAGCTGCCGGTCACGTTGATGCGGAACATGCGTTCCAGCCGCGCACCCTGCATCTCGTCGACGCGGGCCTGGACGTCCACCACGCCGGCGTTGTTGACGAGCCCGGTCAGCCGGCCGAACTTGGCGTCGACCTGACGGAACATGGCCTCGATCTGGGCTTCGTCGCCCACGTCGGCCCGCACCGCCATGGCGCGACCGCCTGCCTCGCGGATGCGACGCACCACCTCGTCGGCCGCCAGCGACTGGCTGGCGTAGTTGACCGCCACCGCCCAGCCGCGGCGGCCCGCTTCGAGCGCGACGGCGGCACCGATGCCGCGGCTCGCGCCGGTGACCAAGAGCACTCCGGATTCCAAGGTCGACTCCTTCTCTGACGACGGGGTTCGAGGATTCGGGTGAAACTCGCGCCCGGCCGCTGGTGGCGGCGCGCCGCTGGTGCCTGCCGGCGGCCTGACGCCTGACCGGCCGGACCTGTCCAACCCCCCCCCCGTTTGTACCCAAAGGAGCAGACCCCATGGGCCAATTCATCGACCTGACCGCCAAGGATGGCTTCACCTTCCCCGCCTACGTGGCCGAACCCGCCGGCACGCCCAAGGGCGCCGTCGTGGTGGTGCAGGAAATCTTCGGCGTGAACTCGCACATCCGCTCCGTCGCCGACGGCTATGCCGCCGAGGGCTATCTGGCCGTGGCGCCTGCCACCTTCCACCGCGTCAAGCAGGGCGTGGAGCTGGGCTACACGGATGAGGACATGAAGGCCGGCTTCGAGCTCAAGACGGCCGTCGAAGCACTGCCCGCGCCCGGCGTGCTGCAGGACATCCAGGCCGCCATCGAATACGCCGGCCGGGCCGGCAAGGTGGGTCTGGTGGGCTACTGCTGGGGCGGCCTGCTGACCTGGCGCGGCGCCAGCGAACTGGCCGGCCTGTCGGCCGCGGTGCCGTACTACGGTGGCGGCATGACCGCGCCCGAGGAGTCGGCCCGCCAGCCCAAGGTGCCGGTGATGGCCCATTTCGGCAAGCAGGACCACTGGATCCCGCTGGAGACCGTGGAAGCCTTCAAGAAGGCGCATCCCGAGGTGGAAGTGCACATCTACGAGGCCAACCACGGCTTCAACTGCGACCAGCGCGGCTCGTACGACGCGCCATCGGCCAAGCTGGCGCGTGAGCGCACGCTGGCCTTCTTCGCCAAGCACGTCGGCTGACGCGCGCGGAAGCGGGCCCTCCGAGGCCGCTTCCGCCGATGGTCCACAGCTGGCTGGGGGCGGCCGCCGTCAGGCAGCCGCAGAGGCGACGGGGGCGGCCGGGTTCGCGGTCTTGTCGGTGGCCTTGCCTTCGGCCTCTTTCTGCAGGGCCTGGCACTGCGCCTGCCGCTTGGCGTAGTTGCTCTTGGGGCCGATGCGCGATTCCAGGAAGTCCAGCAGCGCCCGCAGGGCCGCGCTGTTGTGGCGCCGCTGGAGGTAGGCCGCGGACAGCCACATGTCCTTTCGGCTGAATTCGCCCAGCACGGGCACCAGTTCGCCGTGGTCCAGGTGCGGCTGCACCACCAGGGCCGGCACGTAGATCACGCCCAGTCCTCGCATGGCCACGTGGATCAGCGGTCCGGCCTCGGACGCCTCCATCCGGCTCTTGACCGGCACGTCGATCTTGCGCCCCCGCTCTTCGAAGCGCCAAGTGGGGTCGATGCCTTGCCGCACCAGCGTCAGCGCGGTGTGCTCGGCCAGTTCCTCGGGTCGCTTCGGCATGCCATGCTTGCGCCAGTACACAGGTGAGGCGCACACCACCATCTGCATGCACAGCAGGCGGCGCACGATCAGGTTCTCGTCCTCGATGGGCCCGAAGCGCAGCCCCACGTCGATGCCCTCCTCGGCCAGGTCGACCTGGTTGGTCAACTGCAGCGAGATGTTGACGTCGGGGTAGTAGCCCAGGAACTCGGCCAGCAGGTTCGGCAGGTCGCCACTGGCCATGCCAACCGGGGCGGCGATGCGCAGCCGTCCGCGCGGCTGGTTGGCCCGTTCCTGCAGCTCGACCTGGGTGAGTTCCACCATCTCCATCACCGGCTGGCTGCGCTCCAGCAGTAACGAGCCGGCATCCGTCAGGCTGACCGAGCGGGTGGAGCGGTTGAGCAGGCGGACGCCGAAGCGCGTCTCCAGCTCCGCCACGTACTTGCTGGCCGTGGCCTTGGACAGGCCCAGCCGCTTGGCCGCCTTGGAGAAGCTGCCCTGCATCGCGACTTCGCGGAAGGTGCGGAGGAGATCGAGGCTGTCCATGGCGCGTGCGGAGTGGGTACGAAGAAGCGGCCATCATTGTTTCAAATACGCGAACAGCGTGGTTCTCGACAGGCCGGGTTTCTACGGAGTCGTAACGACACAATTCGTTCCACGGGCTCAGCGATTTGCGGGTCCGGCGGACGAAAGCAAGGCGCCACAGGGTGTGAGTGCTTCCAAAAAAGGAGCTTCGTTCGCGTTCCGTCAAATGTCAGGAGTTGAACCATGAACGCATCGAAGATCCTCGCCGCCGCCGCACTGTCCTTCGTCGCCATCGCCGGCGCCCAGGCCGAAACCTACGAAGGCGTGCAAGCGCCGGTGTCGGCCCTCAGCCGCACCGACGTCCAGGCCCAGGCCGTTGCTGCCGCCCAGGCCGCCAACCAGAACGTGGTGCGCGGCTCGCGCGGCGCCGAAACCGTGGCCGTGTCGCAACCCCGTGCCACCGTGCAGGCCGAAGCCGTGCGCGCCGCCTACGCGCCCGACCAGAACGTGAGCAGCGGTTCGCGTTTCAACAGCAAGGTCGTCTCGACGCTGGCCAACCCGGTCGATGCCGCTGCCCGCAGCACCGGCGCCAGCAAGTTCTAAGACTCCCAGGACAGGCTTGCCGCCCCCGCGGCAGGCTGCTTCCACCGAAGGGCCGGATGCGCGATGAGCGTGTCCGGCCCTTCGGCGTTGGGGTGCGCTGCCTTGCTCAGTGCGTGGTGCGCGCGAGGTAGCGCTTGCGCCAGAACACGACCACCAGCGCTGCGGCAATCAGCACCATCGCCACCAGCGCCACCCAGAAGCCGTCGGCCGCATGCACCAGCGGGATGAACTCGAAGTTCATGCCGAAGATGCCGGCGATCAGGTTCAGCGGCAGGAAGACGGCGGTCAGCACGGTGAGCACCCGCATGATGTCGTTGGTGCGGTGGCTCTGGACGTTGAAGTGCAGCTGCACCGCCAGTTCGGCGTTCTGCTCCAGCCGCCGCACATGGCGCACGACGCGCTCGATGTGTTCCAGGACGTCGCGGCTGCGCACCAGCAGCAGTTCGTGATCGCGGCGTGCGCCGGCCTCGTCGGGCACCGGGAGCGCCTCCAGCGTGTCGATCCAGTCCTGCACGGCCGTCTGCTGGTCTTCGCAGATCTCGTCCAGGTGATGCAGGCCCTGGCGTGCCTGCATCAAGGCCCCCCAGTTGGTGAAGCGCGTCTTGGGATCGATCAGCTCGGCCTGCCAATGGTCCAGCTGGCGCGTGAGCTCGCGGCGCAGGGCCAGGTAGCCGTCCACGATCTGGTTGGCGACGCGCAGCATCAGGTCGGCGGGGCCGGCGGGCAGACGGCTGGAGACCGCGCGCACGTCCAGCGGCTGGGCGTCGGCCGTCATCAGGCGTTCGGCCACGGCATCGCGCACGCTTCCGTCCTCGGGATGCACGGTCAGCAGAAGGCGCTCGAAGACGACGAAGCCCACGGGCCGCGTGTCGATGTGGCGCAGCACCGGCGGGCCGCTGCGCAGGGCCGGCGCTGCCGTCTCGGGTGTGGCTTCGCCCGGCGGGGCACTGGCCAGCCGGCGCAGGACCAGCACGTCGTAGGCCGACGTCGCGTCGTAGTGCGAAGGCAGGTGCTCGTTGAGCAGGTCGCTCACATGCAGGTCGACCAGCCGCACGCCGGTGAGGGCCTGCAGCCAGGTCTGCAACGGGGGCAGGGCCTCGCGCAGTTCGGCCCGGGTGACCGAGAGCCAGTAGAAGTGCCCGGGCGCCGGCGGCTCGGGCAGCGTGTGCGCGGAACAGGGCGGCAACTCGCGCGCCTGCACGCTGTTGATGTCGAGGACCCGCATCGCAGCGCTGTCGCCGACGCCCTCAGGCCGCGCGCAGCAGCCGCGCGGCGTCGAGGGCGAAGTAGGTCAGCACGCCGTCGGCCCCTGCGCGCTTGAAGGCCAGCAGGCTCTCCATCATCACCGCGTCGTGGTCCAGCCAGCCGTTCTGGGCGGCGGCCTTGAGCATGGCGTATTCGCCGCTGACCTGGTAGGCGAAGGTGGGGACACGGAAGGTCTCCTTGACCCGGCGCACGACATCCAGGTAGGGCATGCCGGGCTTGACCATCACCATGTCGGCGCCCTCGGCGATGTCCATGGCCACCTCGCGCAGGGCCTCGTCGGTGTTGGCTGGGTCCATCTGGTAGGTGTACTTGTTGCCCTTGCCCAGGTTGCCAGCGCTGCCGACGGCACTGCGGAAGGGGCCGTAGAAGGCGCTGGCGTACTTGGCGCTGTAGGCCATGATGCGCGTGTGGATGAAGCCGTTGGCCTCCAGCGCCGAGCGGATGGCGCCGATGCGGCCGTCCATCATGTCGCTGGGCGAGAGGATGTCCACGCCCGCGGCCGCGTGCGCGAGCGACTGCTTGATGAGGGCCTCGATGGTCTCGTCGTTGAGGATGTAGCCGCTGTCGTCGATCAGCCCGTCCTGCCCGTGCGTGGTGTAGGGGTCCAGCGCCTGGTCCGTCATCACGCCCAGTTCAGGAAAGCGCGACTTCAGCGCCCGGATGGCGCGCGGGATGATGCCGTTCTCGTCCCAGGCGATGGCGCCGTCGGCGGTCTTGGCCGTGGGATCGGGCACGCCGAACAGGTCGAGCACCGGCACGTCCAGTTCGAGGGCCTCCTCGCCGACGCGCAGCAGCTCGTCGATCGAGACGCGCTCCACGCCGGGCATCGAGGGCACGGGTGCGCGCCCGGTTTGCTCGTGCACGAACACGGGGTAGATGAAGTCGTGCGCCGTGAGCACGTTCTCACGCACCAGGTTGCGGGAAAAGCCGTCGCGGCGCAGACGGCGCGGGCGTCCGGCGGGGTAGGGGGCGTGGAAGGTCATCCGAAAATTGTGCCCCAGGCCTGCGCCGCCCTGGTGGGGCGGGCAAGGAGCGTCAGGATGAGGCTCTTTTTCTTACTACTCAACCAGATGGTAAAAAAACTTGATCAAATGTTGAAGAAGGCCGGCAATCTTGTTAGATTCCCTGTTGAGCGGCTTGCCGCTCCCCGCTTTTCCTCCCTGAGCGGGTGCCTTGATGTGTGACAGCAAAAGGGCTTCCCAGCCCGGCGTAAAGACGCCGGGCTTTTTTTTGTCCGCGGCCCTGCCAAGCCGGGGCTCCGTACACTGCGCCGATGCTTTGGGTGAAGTCCTTTCACATCGTCTTCGTGGCCAGTTGGTTCGCGGGCCTGTTCTACCTGCCGCGTATCTTCGTCAACCTGGCGATGGTGCCCGCCTCCTCGGTGGCCGAACGCGCGCGCCTGCTGCTGATGGCGCGCAAGCTGCTGCGCTTCACCACCTTGCTGGCGGTGCCGGCGCTGGGTTTCGGAGCCTGGCTTTGGCTCGGCTACGGCATCGGCGGCGGTTGGCTGCATGCCAAGCTGGCGCTGGTGCTGGTGGTCATCGGCTACCACCATGTGTGCGCGCGCCTGCTGCGTCGCTTCGAGGCCGACACCAACCGCCTGGGTCACCGCTGGTTCCGCTGGTTCAACGAACTGCCGGTGCTGCTGCTGCTGGCCATCGTGGTGCTGGCCGTGGTCAAGCCCTTCTGAGCGGCCGGCCCGGTGACGGCCGCAGCGCGCAAGACGACGGCACTTCCGCTGGCGCTGGCCTATGCGGCGCTGATCGTCTATGCGAGCCTCTATCCCTTCGACCAGTGGCGTGATCAGGGCATCGCGCCCTGGGCCTTCCTGAGCGCGCCCTGGCCCAAGTACTGGACCGGCTTCGACCTCGGCATCAACGTCGCGGGTTACGTGCCCTTCGGCTTTCTCGTGGCCACGGCTGTGCTGCGCGGTGGCGTGGCCACCGGCGGCTGGACGGCCACCGGCCGCGCCTTCGTGGCCGGACTGCTGCTGTCGCTGGTCATGGAGACGCTGCAGAGCTACCTGCCTTCGCGCATTCCCTCCAACGTGGACCTGAGCTTGAACGCCGTGGGCGCGCTGCTTGGCGCGCTGATCGCTGCGGCGCTGGTCAGGCTCGGCCTGCTGGAGCGGTGGAGCCGATTGCGCGAAGCCTGGTTCATCGACGAAGCCCGGGGGGCGCTGGTGCTGCTGGCGCTGTGGCCCGCCGCCTTGCTCTTTCCGGCCGCCGTGCCCTTCGGGCTGGGGCAGGTGTTCGAGCGGCTGGAGGCGGCCGTGGCCGACTGGCTGGTGGACACGCCCTTCCTCGACTGGCTGCCCATGCGCGAATTCGAGCTCGAACCGCTGGTGCCTGCGGCGGAGATGCTGTGCGCCATGCTGGGGCTGCTCGTGCCCTGCCTGTTGGCGTTTTCCATCACGCGTTCGCGTCCGGCCCGGTTGCTGATGCTCGCCATCGTCGCGGTGGCGGGCGTGGGTGCCAGCGCGCTCTCCGCTGCGCTGAGCTATGGGCCGGAGCATGCCTGGGCCTGGCTGAGCCTGCCTGTCCAGGTGGGCATCGGCCTCGCCCTTCTGCTGGCTGGGGGGCTGGTCGCCGCGCGCCGGCGCCTGACCATGGGCCTGATGCTGCTCGCGCTGGGCCTGCATCTGGGCCTGCTCAACCAGGCGCCCGAAAGTGCCTACTTCGCGCAGACGCTGGCCACCTGGGAGCAGGGCCGATTCATCCGCTTTCATGGCCTGGCGCAATGGCTGGGCTGGCTCTGGCCTTTTGCTGCCATGGGCTATTCGCTCCACGCCCTGAGCCGGCGAGGCCGCTCCTAGAATCGCCCGACCATGCCGCAGTACTACGCCCGCCACATCTTCTTCTGTCTGAACGAGCGCAAGGCTGGCGAAGACTCCTGCGCCCTGCACGACGCGCAGTCGGCCTTCGACCACTGCAAGTCCCGGGTCAAGAAGGAGGGCCTGGCCGGGCCGGGCAGGGTCCGCGTCAACAAGGCGGGGTGCCTCGACCGCTGCGCCGGCGGCCCGGTGGCGGTGGTCTATCCCGAAGGCACTTGGTACAGCTTCGTGGACAAGGCCGACATCGACGAGATCGTCGACTCCCACCTCAAGCGCGGCGAGGTGGTGGAGCGCCTCGTGCTTCCCCCTGACGTGGGGCGCTGAACCGACCCTGCATCGGCCGCCTGTTCCTCTTCCGCCCGGGGCTGTGCGTCTGCCGGCCGGGCCCGATTGCTCACATGAATGCACAGACCGAACGACTGAGTCTTGCCGGCGTCGCCGGTGCCATCGAGGTGCTGCGCGACCGCGGTGCCGAGGGTGTCCCGGATGCCGGTGTCGCCGTGATCGCCCATCCGCATCCGCTCTTCGGCGGGACGATGGACAACAAGGTGGTCCAGACCCTGGCCCGGGCCTTCGTGGCCTGCGGCTACACGGCCATCCGCTTCAACTTCCGTGGTGTGGGTGGCAGTGCCGGCGTGCACGACGAGGGGCGGGGGGAAACCGATGACTTCCTGCAGGTCGTGCGGGAACTGGCGCCGCAAGGGCGGCTCGCGATCGCCGGCTTCTCCTTCGGGGCTTTCGTGGCCAGCCAGGCCGCAGCCCGGCTCGACGGCGAGCGCGACATCCGCCGGCTGGTCCTTGTCGGCACAGCCGCCTCGCGCTTCCAGGTCGCGACCCTGCCGGTGGCGCTGCACGAGCGCACGCTGGTCGTGCACGGCGAGCAGGACGACACCGTGCCGCTCGCTGCGGTCATGGACTGGGCGCGCCCGCAGGCGCTGCCGATAACGGTGGTGCCCGGGGGCGGGCATTTCTTTCACGGACAATTGCCGTTGCTGAAGTCGCTGGTGGTGCGGCATCTGTCGTCTGCAGACTGAGATGTGAACCAATCGGCCTGTGCCGTGTCATGAAGACGGGCGGGCCGTTTCCATGCCGAGGGCCGTCGTCGGCGACGGCCGTGATGCGCCCTGGTGCGGCGACATGGCCCGCCGGACCGACCGCCCACACCTTCCCGCCCTTCGTTTCCTTCGTCTTCGGACGCTTCCCATTTCCAACGCATGATCCGTTTTCTTCGATCGCTGGTTCTCGTCGTGGCCGCCACGGTGAGCACGCTGGCCGGAGCCCAGGCTCCCATCCCGCCCGAAATCGCTGCCAAAAGCTATCTGCTGCTGGACGTGACGGCCAACCAGATCCTGGCCGAGAAGGACATCGATTCGCCGGTCGAGCCGGCCTCGCTCACCAAGCTGATGACGGCCTACCTGGTCTTCGACGCGCTGAAGGCCAAGAAGATCAGCCTGACCCAGACCCTGCCGGTGAGCACGCGCGCCTGGAAGATGCCCGGCTCGCGCATGTTCATCGACCCCAAGATGCAGGTGCCAGTGGACGACCTGATCAAGGGCATGATCGTCCAGTCGGGCAACGATGCCACCATGGCGCTTGCCGAGGGCGTGGGCGGTTCGGCTGAGAACTTCGTGCGGCTCATGAACGAGCAGGCGAAGGCGCTGGGCATGAAGAACACCGGCTATCGCAACCCCGAAGGCCTGACCGCGCCCGGCCACACCACCACCGCGCGCGACCTGAGCATCCTGGCGACGCGGCTGATGAAGGACTTCCCGGAGTACCTGCACTACTACTCGATCAAGAAGTACCGTTACCCGGGCACGCCGGCCTCCAACGACACCAACCGAAATCTGCTGCTGTTCCGCGATCCGTCGGTGGACGGCCTGAAGACCGGCCACACCGAAGCCGCCGGCTATTGCATGATCGTCACGGCCAAGCGCGACTTCCCCAACCTAGCGGGCGGCCGGCGGCTGCTGTCCATCGTGCTGGGCACGAACAGCGAGAACGCCCGTGCCAACGAGTCGCAGAAGCTGGTGAACTGGGGCTACACGGCCTATGACGCCGTCAAGTTGTTCGATGGCGGCCAGCCCGTCGCCACGCCGGCGGTCTGGAAGGGCAAGGAAAACACGCTTAAGCTCGGCCGTCCTGAGCCGATCGTCGTGGCCGTGCCGTCTGGCTCCGCGAACAAGGTCAAGACCGAGGTGGTGCGTCCGGATCCGCTAGTCGCGCCCTTCACGAAGAACCAAGTGGTCGGCCGGCTGAAGATCTCCCTGGTGGACCAGCCGGTGACCGAGGTGCCGCTGCTGGCGTTGGAGCCTGTCGAGCAGGCGGGTGTCCTGGGCCGGGCCTGGGATGCGATCCGCCTCTGGATCAAGTAACCCGCCTCGCACGCAGCGCCGGCCGGAGTTTCGGCGCCCCGGCGCGCCAAGGTGCCTGTTAATGTGGGTTTGAACGTCCGGCTCGGGCAGGATGCCCTGCTCCCGCAGGTTGCCAGCCTTCGCGGGCCGCGCTAGAATCGAGGGCTTTTCGGAATTTTCCGAAGGGGTTCACGTTTTTGTCGTTTTCCCGCCGGTTTTTCGAGCCGGTCTGCCTGTCACGGGGCTTCAGGGGATTTTTGGGACCATTTATCCATGCCAACCATCAACCAACTGGTGCGCCAGGGTCGCGAGGTCGAGAAGACCAAGTCGAAGAGCCCGGCCATGCAGAACTCGCCGCAACGTCGCGGTGTCTGCACCCGCGTCTACACCACGACGCCCAAGAAGCCGAACTCCGCACTGCGCAAGGTCGCCAAGGTGCGCCTGACCAACGGCTTCGAAGTCATTTCCTACATCGGCGGCGAAGGCCACAACCTGCAGGAGCACTCGGTGGTGCTCGTGCGCGGCGGCCGTGTGAAGGATCTGCCCGGTGTGCGCTACCACATCGTGCGCGGCTCGCTTGACCTGCAAGGCGTCAAGGACCGCAAGCAGTCCCGCTCCAAGTACGGCGCGAAGCGTCCCAAGAAGGCCTGATCGTCTTCCTGATCTGCGGATCATTCGGTGTTCGGCAGCCTTGGCGGGCCGTCCGGACGTAGTGACCCCAAGCGCAGAGGTCTGTGCGGGTCGAGTAAGTGAGAGTCCTGCTGGCTCTCGCGGCAGTGCCGGAAGGCGGTGCCAACTGAAGCAAAGAGGTTTGAAACATGCCACGTCGTCGCGAAGTCCCCAAACGTGAAATCCTGCCGGATCCCAAGTTCGGCAATGTCGAGCTGTCGAAGTTCATGAACGTGATCATGGAAGGCGGCAAGAAGGCGGTTGCCGAGCGCATCATCTACGGTGCCCTCGACACCATCGAAAAGAAGAGCGGCAAGGATCCGCTCGAAATCTTCACCACGGCCATCAACAACGTGAAGCCGATGGTCGAAGTGAAGTCGCGCCGCGTCGGTGGCGCGAACTACCAGGTGCCCGTCGAAGTGCGTCCCGTGCGCCGTCTGGCCCTGTCGATGCGCTGGCTCAAGGAAGCCGCCCGCAAGCGCGGCGAGAAGTCGATGGCCATGCGCCTGGCCAACGAGCTGCTCGAGGCCACCGAAGGCCGTGGCGGTGCGATGAAGAAGCGCGACGAAGTGCACCGCATGGCCGAGGCCAACAAGGCCTTCAGCCACTTCCGCTTCTGATTTTCGTCCCCATATCTCAGAGGCTTGGAGCCCGACCCGCCGCAACCGGCGGGCGGGCTCTATGCCGTTAAAGGAGTTTTCTCATGGCACGCAAGACCCCCATCGAGCGCTACCGCAACATCGGTATCTCGGCCCACATCGACGCCGGCAAGACCACCACGACCGAGCGCATCCTGTTCTACACCGGCGTGAACCACAAGATCGGCGAAGTGCACGATGGCGCGGCGACCATGGACTGGATGGAGCAGGAGCAGGAGCGCGGCATCACGATCACGTCGGCGGCCACCACCTGCTTCTGGAAGGGCATGGACATGTCCTATCCGGAGCACCGCTTCAACATCATCGACACCCCCGGCCACGTGGACTTCACCATCGAGGTGGAGCGTTCCATGCGCGTGCTCGACGGCGCCTGCATGGTGTATTGCGCCGTGGGCGGCGTGCAGCCCCAGTCGGAAACCGTCTGGCGCCAGGCCAACAAGTACAAGGTGCCCCGTCTCGCGTTCGTCAACAAGATGGACCGTACCGGCGCCAACTTCTTCAAGGTCTATGACCAGATGAAGCTGCGCCTGAAGGCGAACCCCGTGCCCGTCGTGATCCCGATCGGCGCCGAGGACAACTTCAAGGGCGTGGTCGACCTGCTGAAGATGAAGGCCATCCTCTGGGACGAAGCCTCCCAGGGCATGAAGTTCGAGTACCAGGACATCCCGGCCGACCTCGTCGCCTCCGCCAAGGAATGGCGCGAGAAGATGGTCGAGGCCGCGGCTGAGGCCAACGAAGAGCTGATGAACAAGTACCTGGAAGAGGGTGACCTCTCCGAGGACGAGATCAAGCTCGCCCTGCGCCAGCGCACCATCGCCACCGAAATCCAGCCGATGCTGTGCGGCACCGCGTTCAAGAACAAGGGTGTGCAGCGCATGCTGGACGCCGTGATCGACTACCTGCCGTCGCCCGTGGACATTCCCCCGGTCGCCGGCACGGACGAGGACGAGCAGGAAACCAGCCGCAAGGCTGACGACAGCGAGAAGTTCTCCGCCCTGGCGTTCAAGCTGATGACCGACCCCTTCGTCGGCCAGCTGACCTTCGTGCGTGTGTACTCGGGTGTGCTCTCCAAGGGCGACACCGTCTACAACCCCGTCAAGGGCAAGAAGGAGCGCATCGGCCGTATCGTGCAGATGCACGCCAACGAGCGCCTGGAAGTGGAAGAAATCCGCGCCGGCGACATCGCCGCCTGCGTGGGCCTGAAGGACGTGACCACGGGTGAGACCCTGTGCGATCCCGATTCCATCGTGACGCTGGAGCGCATGGTCTTCCCCGAGCCTGTGATCTCGCAGGCCGTGGAGCCCAAGACCAAGGCCGATCAGGAAAAGATGGGCCTGGCGCTGCAACGCCTGGCGTCGGAAGATCCGTCGTTCCGCGTGCGCACCGACGAAGAGTCCGGCCAGACGATCATCTCGGGCATGGGCGAACTGCACCTCGAAATCATCGTGGACCGCATGAAGCGCGAGTTCGGCGTGGAAGCCAACGTGGGCAAGCCCCAGGTGGCCTACCGCGAAACCGTGCGCAAGTCGGTGTCCGACGTCGAAGGCAAGTTTGTTCGCCAGTCGGGCGGCAAGGGCCAGTACGGTCACGTGGTGTTCCGCCTGGAGCCCAACGAAGCCGGCAAGGGCTTCGAGTTCATGGACGAGATCAAGGGCGGCGTGGTGCCGCGCGAGTACATCCCGGCCGTGGAAAAGGGTGTGATCGAAGCGCTGAACACTGGTGTGCTTGCCGGCTTCCCGGTGGTGGACGTCAAGGTCGCACTGACCTTCGGTTCGTACCACGACGTGGACTCGTCCGAGCAGGCGTTCAAGATGGCCGCCATCTTCGGCTTCAAGGAAGCGGCCCGTAAGGCCAGCCCCGTCATCCTCGAGCCGATGATGGCCGTGGAAGTCGAGACGCCCGAAGACTACGCCGGCAACGTGATGGGCGACCTGTCGTCCCGTCGCGGCATGGTGCAGGGCATGGACGACATGGTCGGCGGCGGCAAGGTCATCAAGGCCGAAGTCCCGCTGTCCGAAATGTTCGGCTACTCGACCACCCTGCGCTCGATGTCGCAAGGCCGTGCCACGTACACGATGGAGTTCAAGCACTACGCCGAAGCTCCGCGCAACGTGTCCGAAGCCATCGTCGCTGCCCGCGCGAAGTAAGTCCGCCCCAGCCTCTGCGGACTTCGTCCGCGCCGGCAACCCCCTTCCGGGGGGCGCACTCTGCGGCTTTGCAAAGCCAGTTCCGCGAGTGCTGCCGGTATGGCCTGCTCCACGGCCCCTCGATCAAAAGAGGCCATGGGCGGGCCAGGGCCCCTCATCTGTCTGCGACCGCATGCCCTTCGTTGCCCGTGGCGAAGGATCAAGCAATGCGGTGCAGACGTAAAACCACCACACGGGCATTGCTCTTTTTGGAGTTGAGAAATGGCAAAAGGTAAGTTCGAACGCACCAAGCCGCACGTGAACGTGGGCACCATCGGTCACGTGGACCATGGCAAGACGACCCTGACGGCGGCCATCGCCACGGTGCTGTCGGCCAAGTTCGGCGGCGAAGCCAAGAAGTACGACGAAATCGACGCGGCGCCCGAAGAAAAGGCGCGTGGCATCACGATCAACACCGCCCACGTCGAGTACGAGACGGCCAACCGCCACTACGCGCACGTTGACTGCCCCGGCCACGCCGACTACGTCAAGAA